>NZ_LZZL01000035.1:0-56741 GCF_002006495.1 Clostridium sp. BL-8 | reverse complement strand
ATAATCCACTATGGATATTTTTATTAGTTCAATTTCATTTTACAACAGGTCAAAAGAATAATTAATATATAATTTGACAATATTACAATTGGGGAGTGATAAAAATGGAGAATTATGAAAAGTATAAGAGATCATATTTTATGCCACCAGTAGTGACATACGATTGGGTAAAAAAAGATCATATAGATAAGGCACCTAAATGGTGCAGCGTTGATTTAAGGGATGGAAACCAATCATTAATTGAGCCTATGAATTTAGAAGAAAAATTAGAATTTTTTAATATGTTGGTAAAAATAGGTTTTAAAGAAATCGAAGTTGGATTTCCAGCTGCCTCCGAGACAGAATTTCAATTTATACGAACTTTAATTGAGAAAAATATGATTCCGGAGGATGTTTCAATTCAAGTGCTAACGCAGGCAAGAAAACATATTATTAAAAGAACCTTCGATGCAGTTAAAGGAGCACCACATGCAATTATTCATTTATATAATTCAACATCTGTTGCTCAAAGAGAGCAGGTTTTTAAAAAATCCAAAGAAGAAATCAAAAAACTTGCTGTTGATGGAGCTAAGCTTTTAAAAAAGATAGCAGAAGAAGAAAAAGGGAATTATTCATTCCAATATAGTCCAGAAAGTTTTCCAGGAACAGAAGTAGATTATGCATTAGAAGTGTGTAATGCAGTTCTAGATGTCTGGAAACCAACAGAGGAAAAGAAGGCAATTATCAATATACCAACTACTGTTGAAAATGCAATGCCTCATGTATTTGCCTGTCAGGTTGAATATATTCATAAAAATTTGAAATATAGAGATGCTGTAGTACTATGTCTACATCCACATAATGATAGAGGCAGTGGTGTGAGTGATGCGGAACTTGGCATACTTGCAGGAGCTGACAGAATAGAAGGAACTCTATTTGGTAATGGTGAGAGGACAGGTAATTTAGATATTATTACAGTCGCTATGAATCTTTATTCTCATGGTGTAAATCCTAAGTTGAATTTTAGAGATATGCATGAAATATGTGAAACCTATGAAAGATTGACTAGAATGCAGGTTGGCATGCGTCAGCCTTATGCCGGTGAGTTAGTTTTTACAGCTTTTTCAGGCTCTCATCAGGATGCTATCTCTAAAGGAATGAACTGGCGTGAAGACAAAGATTGTAGGTATTGGGACGTTCCATATTTACCTATTGATCCAGCTGATGTTGGACGTCAATATGATTCGGATGTTATCCGTATTAATAGTCAATCTGGTAAAGGCGGTGTTGATTATATATTACAGAAGAGTTTTGGAATATCGCTTCCAAAGCAGATGAGAGAGGATTTTGGGTATACAGTTAAGGATGTATCAGATAAAGCTCATAAGGAATTAACTCCTGAGAATATTTATAAAATTTTGGAAGAAAAGTATATACGCAACTCTCATGTATTTCAAATTCCAGAATGTCATTTTAGACAAGGTGCTAAAATGACAGCTGATACTACAATCTGTCATGGTGGAAAAACAGAATGTGTGGCAGCTCAAGGAAATGGAAGGCTAGATGCAGTTAGTAATGCAATAAAAGAATATTTTAAAATAGATTATGAATTAGACATATATGAAGAGCACTCATTATCTAGTGGATCTACTTCAAAAGCAGTCACTTATGTGGGAATAAAATCTCATGACAAACATTATTGGGGAGTTGGAGTAGAAGATGATATTATTAATTCATCGATTGCGGCTTTAGCAGTAGCGGTAAATCAGTTAGAAGAAATTAAAAAATTGAAAAGATCAGACGAAAGAATGACAGAGATTCTAAGTTATGTTAGATCACATTATAAGACTATTACCTTGGAAAAACTATCGGAAAAATTCTTTTTGTCTAAGCCATATTTATCAAAATATATTAAAGAAAGTACTAACAGTACCTTTGGAGATATAGTGAAACAAATTAGGATGGATAAAGCAAAGAACTTATTAAAAGGAAGCGGAATGAGAGTGGAAAACGTTGCTGAGCAGGTAGGATATGAGAATGTAGAACATTTTATAAGACTATTTAAAAAAGCCTATGGGATAACACCAGTTGAATTTCGTAATAATATATCAAAATCTCAAAATTAAAAAATTTAATTCAATAAATTTTAAGGAGAAAAGAATAATCTTTAAATTATTTAGGTTTAAAGATTACTCTTTTTTGTTTTATAAGAATAAAATAAAACAATTATTATATAATATGTATATGAGAGGTGTATAGGTATGGGGAATAATATAGAAATCATATTAGAAAAGATAAAAACATTGCCAGTAATAAAGTCAGGAAAACAATCCATAATATCATTATCTAGTAGTAATGTAAATTTAAGTGCTGAGGATTTTAATGATGCCATAGAATATATATGGGAGAAAGCTTTGATAAAAATATTAAAGGTAGAGCGCGAATACAAGTATATAATAAAAATATATGCAGATGTTACTAAATAGTTTGAAAGAACATAAGAATGAATAAGATATAATTAGTCTTGAAATCATCTAAATTAGTTATTAAGTAAATATAGTGTTTTAGGCACATATTAGTAATATGTGCCTAAAATTTTTACTGACTTTGCAGTAGTTTTTTATGTTTATCTTTTTATAAGTTCATCAATGTGAATAGTTGTATAATTATGAGATTTAAGTGCACCTACTATTTTTTGTAAAGGTGAATTTTTATCATAATTAATATTAAGATTGTTATTACTAGTATTAAAATCTATATATTTTAATTCAATAAATGGGTGAATATAAAAACTATGAAGCGTATCAGGTGCTTCATTATTAAGCCCATCAATTATGGGTGTAGGATCTGAATCATGCACATATCCGAGTGGTGTTGGGACAAACAAGTGATGGTCATCTAAGTTGTATATATTAGTAGTTGTACTATCGAAAGGTTCATATATAAACTGAAAGTAATTTTCAATAACACTTCTTTGAAGGTCAGTTTCTCTATAATGAGGGCTTTCATAATAGGAAATAGGTATATTTAAAGCACTTGCAGTATCAATCCCATTTTCAATTATATTTTGAGTATCAGAAATTGTGTCATTTATATCTTTAGCCATTTCTTCACCAGTTCCACTTTTTTCATCGGCATGTTGATGAGTATAACCATGAAGCCCTATTTCTGCACCCTTATTAATCAAATAATCTAAAAGGTTAACAAATCCTACATTGGTTATATTATCATTAGTTAATAGATCATTATCAATATTGTCTGCAGGAGATTTGTATCTAGGAATCCAGCTTATATGAAACTTTATTCCTTGTGAAGAAAAAAGATTGGCTATTCCTTTTACTTTTGTTTGGTTTTGATCTATGGCGTAGTTGCCTCCGCATCCAAAGTCCTCCAATCTAATTAAAGCAACTTTATTGTTATAATAAACGGAAGAATCTTTAGGGGCTTTGGTAGTGTTATCAAATAAACTAATATTATTATTTTTAAAGTCAAAAACAGCAATTAAATTGAAAAGCTCTTCTATATCTGAGATTGAAATATAATTAATTCCATTATTATTAATTAAGTTTCCACGAAGAAAGCATGTCTTAGAATTTTTAGTGTAAGAATTCTCAGTTAGAGAGATCTCATTATTATTATTAGTTAATAGAATATTATTATCAGAAGTATCAACATTGTAGTTAAGTCTAGTACATATAAGGCTCAGAGGTATATAATATCTTTGAGCTTTAAGCAGCATAGGAGTATTAGTAATACTGTTTTGGTTTAAAATATTCAAACTTACTCCAGTAACTTTTGTTATAGGTCTGCTGTCAAATTTAATTTTAGGAGTATATGAACTCTTGAAATTATTTTGGGGAAGAGAACTGGCATATATAATATTATGTATAACAGTTGGATTTTTACCAAAAAACTTATAATAAAAAAATGGATGAAAAAATATGAAGATAGATAAAAGTATTGACGTTATTAAAATAAGATATAGCTTTTTTCTCTTTTGCATTATTCCCTCGCCTCTTTATATTCAAAATAATTCCAATTAAGCATTATTTATAGTTTTGCGACAAGTATTTGTCATAAATATTTTACTTCAAATTTTAATATATAACAATTTTTATTCTATAAATATTATAAAAAAATAATTATAGAATAAATTTTTTTAGTTACAAGTAATTTAATATATAAAATTTAATGAAAAAAGCCTCAAGCTGAGGCTCGAAAAAATAATTAGTTTTAAGTTATGAAAATATTTATATCCATACAGAAATATTTAGAAATAAATCTAATATTAAATTCAATATGAGTACTTCTTTTAATAAAACATCATCCCTTTGGTTTAAAAATCATGGCAGAGAGAAAACCAAAAACTATTGCAGCAGAAACTCCAACACTTACTGTCTTCAAAACACCTGTAAATATGCCTATATAACCAGTTTGCTCAGCTTCATTTATGGCAGCTGTCACAAGAGTATTACCAAAGCTGCTTATAGGCACAAATGCACCTGCACCTGCAAATTTTACTAAAGGATCGTATAGGCCAAGGCCTCCAAGGATTGCTCCTATTACAACTAATGTGCAGGTTGTATGTGCCGGAGTAATTTTTAGTGTATCCATAATAAGCTGACCAATAACACAAATTAAACCGCCTATTATAAATGCAAAAACAAGTTTTTCCATAATCTTATTTACACCTTCCTTTTTACATCTCTATAGAAACAGCATGAGCAATGCAAGGTATGCTTTCCTTTTGCTGAAAGGAAATAGGAGACATTAAAGCTCCAGTGGCTACAATTAACATTTTCTTCAATTCGCCTTTTCGCATGCGGTTAAGTAAATGCCCATAAGTTACAGAGGCAGAACAACCACATCCGCTACCGCCAGAAAAGGCATTTTGGTCAGTTTTATATATTAAAAGTCCGCAATCTGTAAAGATATCCTTGGGCATATTTATACGATGCCTTTCAAATAAAGCATTGGCAAGTTCATGACCGACTTTTCCTAAATCACCAGTAGCGATAAGATCATAATGAGAAGCATCGATATTTAAATCCCTAAAATGAGCTTCGATTGTATCCACAGCAGCTGGTGCCATGGCAGCTCCAAGATTATAAGGGTCTGAAACGCCCATATCTATGACTCTTCCAATGGTAGCTGAAGTTACTTTAGGTCCATCTCCACTTGGACCAATGACTGCAGCTCCGGCTGCAGTTACTGTCCATTGGGCAGTAGGGGGCCTTTGCACACCATAATCAGTAGGATACCTAAATGTCTTTTCAGCGGCTGCATTATGACTGCATGCAGCTGCTACCGCATATTTGGCAGCTTTGCTATCTATCAACTGAGCTGCTAATGATAAACCTTCCATAGAACTTGAGCAGGCACCAAAGATACCTAAATAAGGAATACTCAAAGTTCTTGCAGCAAAGCTGCTGGAGATGAGTTGATTCATTAAATCCCCACTTAAGAAAAAATTAATATCTTCTTTTTGTATTTTTGATTTTTGTATAGCTCTTTCGCAAGCATGCTCTAAGAGAGCTTTTTCAGCTTTTTCATAGCTATCTTGACCAAGCCATAAATCTTCATAAAGTATATCAAAATCATCTGCTAAAGCTCCATTACTTTCGAAAGGACCACCAACAGCTGCTGAAGCTAATATTGTAGGTTTAGAATCAAAAATCCAGGATTGATGTCCTTTAAGCATTTACATCGCCCCCAGCCATATTATTGTCATTCGTATAGTAGCAACTACAAAGGCAGCGAATACTCCATAAACAATAATTGCCCCTGCAAGTTGAAACATATTACCTGCTACTCCAAGAACAAAGCCTTCACTTTTGTGTTCAATTGAAGCAGAAGCTATGGAATTAGCAAAGCCTGTGATAGGAACAGCAGTCCCAGATCCAGCCCATTGACTAAGATGATCATAAACTCCAAAGCCGGTAAATAAAGCTGCTAAAAATATTAAGATGAGATAAGTAGGACCTACAGATGTTTTTTCATCAAAATTAAAATAATTAATAAAAATCAACTGCAGTATTTGACCAATTGTACATATTGCGCCTCCAACGAAGAAAGCTCTTATGCAATTTTTAAGAATAGGTCTTTTAGGTTCTATACTGCTTATTAATTCATCATATTGCTGCTCGGTTGTAGTCATTCTTTTCTTTTTCATATTTGACATTTTTTTCACCTTCTAACGTAATAAATAGGGTTCTAATGTTTTCATGATTTCTTCTAATTTATCAGCATTTTGTAAGTACATGTTTTTGGCATTTTCATTGTCGCTATCTAAAGAAAATGCCATAAGATCAGATTGACTCTTTTCAATGCTTGCATATAGCATCTCTTTAATTTCTGTTTTAGGAACTTGTATCATATCATCAAAAAGATCAACATATAAATCACCGGAAGAATCTACCTGACCAAGAAAAACATTTTCAAGTAAAACTCCTTTGATTTCTAACTGGGTTGTAAGCCAGCCGCGATTTAAACCAGCATTTGTGAGGCCTTCATTTAATATATTTCCATCCAGAATAACTGTTTGAGGCTCAGCTTTAGATCCGATTTGTTTTCCTAGGTCAGAAGCAGTAACAGGTTTCTTATCAGCTTTAAGACTAACATTTATATCACCAGTGGTTTCCATGACAGCAAATTCAACATCAGCTAAGTTAAATGCTTTTTTAGAGCGGAGCTCCTGTAAAAATTCCTGCCCGGTGATTCTTTCCTTAGATAAATTATCTTCCATTACTTTACCATTTTTAATTAAAACTCTTTCTTTACCGTGTATTGCGTTATATATCCATTTACTTCTCATAGAAGCATAATCTAATGCGAGAGGCATTAGTACCCACACTGCAAGTGAGGTTAACCCAAAATAAATATTATCAATCATATTTAAAGAAATTAAAGCAATTATAATAGCTATCACGGCATAAGAAATAAAGTCAAAAGGAGTAGCGTGGGATAAAGTCTTCTTTTTTAAATATCTTGATATAACTAATGATAGAAAAAATAGAATTATTGAATTAAATAATAGTATTGACCAAGTATTCATATTCCACCTCGTTTAGTTGCCTTTGTATTGGGGTTCTTCAAACTCCATGGTTCCTACTCTCTTTTCTAAATCTATCTTAACTTTACTTATTTCTTCAAGTGCTGTATTAAAAGCAGTTTTGGCATCTTCATCACGTTCTTGTAACGAATATGTTCTTAAAGTAGCTTCAGCGCCTTTCAATGTAGCTAACGTTTGTTTCACTTTTGCAATTGCAGTCATATAAAAATCTCCTTTATCTATTAGATTGTTTTCTAATTTACTTTAACCAATAAGTTTGATTTTAATTCATTTTTATAATTTGAAAAGGAATATATTTCATCGTAAATAAACTGAATATTTAAATTGATTATGAACAAAATATAGTGGTCGATAAAAATCATAAAGGAGGAATTTTTATGCCAACAGGAAATAAACTTGAGACAGCATTAGCTAGTGCTAAAGGATTAGCTGCAGATATGAAGACATTTTCTTTAGATACAGATAATCAGGAAGCAAAACAAATGTTTAATCAACTTGCAAATACAATGGAAAATGTATCACAAACTATTCAATCAAGACTAGATTTTGTAAAGCAGGAAGAACCACAATATAATAAATAATTGATATACTCTCATATCTAGTTAAATTTATATTTTACAGATATGGGAGTATACTATTTTCTATATGTAATAAAGATAATTCAGTTAGAAGTTATGAATTAGATGATGAAATCCTTATAGGAATTTCTAAAAGTATTATTCATGGAAAGTAGTAGATTTATCGTTTTTATTGTAAGGAGCTCGCAGGATGAATGATAAATTACTAAATGTAAGCTGATTAAAATATGTTATAATTCCTATGTACTTATAAATTATGTACAGCAATAGTGCAGATTAGATTAACATAGGAGGGGCACATGGAAATCATAAAATCCATATTTTATTTTATATTAGCAGGAATATTTGAAATTGGCGGGGGGTATCTTGTATGGCTGTGGCTGCGTGATGGAAAAAGTTTTTGGTACGGAATTGCAGGAGCAGTAGTATTAATTCTATATGGAATAGTTCCTACATTGCAGCCTTCAAATGTCAGCTTTGGGAAGGTATATGCAGCTTATGGAGGAATATTTATTGCATTATCAATTTTGTGGGGATGGAAGATTGATAATATAACACCTGATAAATTTGATTTAATTGGTGGAGCCATAGCGTTAATCGGCGTTATCATAATTATGTATGCACCTAGAGGATAGGATATTGTTACAGAATAAATTGATCAATTTAATATTAAAAACATAATGGGAGATACCGTAGAATTCATTAATTGAATTTACGGTATTTTTTAATAATTTTTAGATGTGATGTTTAGCAATTATTCAATAAGGTAAATATAATAGTTGGGGAACATAAAATAAATAGGGGGGATACTATGGATAGTACTATAGTCTTACTCATATTAGCATTGGTAATAGCTGGGACAGTATATTTTAGTATAGAGTATTTTGAAGATGCTTTGCAAAGGCCTATAATGAGAAATGTGATTTTATTATTACTATTTATTCTAATAGAATTGTGTGGCTTGATGTATATGTCAGGATATTATAATTGTGAGGAGTTAATAAGCATCGTATTTATCTCCGAAATAGATTTGTGTTTAATGATTTTTTCTTTGGTTGAGACTATATATAGAAAATTTAAATTATAGTAAAAGAGTTATTCTAGTTGATATAGAGTGCTTGAATTATTAACCTTATTATTATGAAAATTAATAATAAGCGTAAATATCATATATAAGAGAGAGCAAGGTGAAATAAATGGTTATTATATTAACAATTATTGTCTCTTTTTTGTTTGGATCAATACCAACAGGATATTTAATAATTAAAAAATTATATGGTATAGATATAAGAACAAAAGGCAGTGGAAATATAGGCTCAACAAATGTTAAAAGAGTAGCTGGAACCAAAATATCTATTATAACTCAGATGATAGATATTTTAAAAGGGATAATTCCAATGAGTTTAGGAATTTGGCTAACAAGGTATGTAGAATTGCCAGTATCAATAAATATTTATTTTTCTATTATTGCATTAGCAGTAATCTTAGGACATGATTATACTCCGTTTTTAAAATTTAATGGAGGGAAAGGAGCCAATACAACTATAGGGGCATTTGTTTTAATTGCACCAATTCCAACTATAACTGGAGTTGTAGTTTATTTAATATTACGAGTATTTACAAAAATAGTTTCCATTAGGACTCTTGCAGGAGGAATAACCATACCTATTATGAGTATTGTTTTAAATTTACCAATCTCAATAATAGTAGCTGCTACATTAGCTTGGATTCTTATGGTCATAAGGCACAAAGAAAATTTAATAAGAATTGCAAACAAAAAAGAAATTTAATAGGACAAGCTATGGCTAAAAGATTAATTAATTGAAATTAAACTATAAGTATTAAGAATTTTTAGAATGAATTGATTCATTCACAAATTTATGTTTAGTGAATAATCTAATACTATAATTATAGTTTCTAATGGAGGATATAAATGGGCTATTATATTAGAGTAGAGCCTAATGTGAAAATTTATGTAGAAGATCTTAATGAAAAATGCGACAAAACAATTTTGTTTTTACATGGCTGGCCTGGGAGCCATAAGTTATTTGAATATCAATTTGATCAGCTTCCAAAGATGGGATATAGATGCATTGGAATAGATACAAGAGGATTTGGAGATTCAGATAAACCTTATAGTGGTTATGATTATGATACGCTGGCCGACGATGTAAGAAGCGTAATTGATGCATTAAAGTTATCAAATATTACTCTTGCAGGACATTCAACTGGAGGGGCGATAGCAATTCGATACATGGCTCGTCATAAAGGTAATGGAGTATCAAAATTGGCTCTTTTTGCGGCAGCAGCACCAAGCCTTATTAAACGGCCTAATTTTCCTTATGGATTAAAGGAAGAAACTGTTTTGGAAATTATTAAAGGAACGTATATGGATAGGCCTAATATGCTTCAAGGATTTGGTAATATATTTTTTTATCAGCATATAACTAAAGCCTTTTCAGAGTGGTTCCTTAATCTTGGATTTCAAGCAGCTGGGTGGGCAACAGCAGAAATTGCGAAGACTTGGATAAAAGAAGTGTTGTTTTCTGACTTGGATAAAATAAATGTTCCTACTTTAATTATCCATGGAATTCATGATAAAGTTGTGCCTTTTGAGCTAGGCGAAGTACAAGAAAAATGCATTAGAAATTCAAAGCTTATTCCATTTAAGTATAGTGGACACGCATCATTTTATGATCAGTATGAAAAGTTTAACAAGGAATTAGTGAAATTTATTGAAGAATGAAGTTATTGGCAATGAATGGCCACAAGATACTAAAAAATATCTTGTGGCCTTATTTATTTAATGCAAATAATAGGAGACAAACCACATTGTTATAGGAATATAGCTAATGAAGTATCAGTTTTTCAACACATAATATATTATTTTAAATAAAAAGTTTTGGAATTAAATGTTGAGCATGTTTATGCAAATAAAAAATTGATAATAAATAATAAAATAAAATGTCCCATTAATAAAGTTTAACAATGACTATTGATTTTTATATATTATTCTGATAATATTCATGTATTATAAGATTTACTAAGTATATAATAAATTGTATTAATTTGATAAAACTTGGAAGCTGTGAAGAATTCTTTTATGTGGGCACTTTAGGAATTTGGAGCTAGTTGTGCAACCGGCCAATTTAAACTATTTAATTGTTCAGCAATTGATTAGTTTAAGTTGGCTTTTTTTATAATAATTTACAAAGAAATAAAAACATAAAATATTTGCAATATACTGATTTCATGTAAATTAGGAGGAGAGAAGATGTTGAAAACACCAATAAATATCGAAGAATATGGAAATTACACTAAGAAGCAGCTTTTGGAATGTCATAAGTATTCATTTAATCGCTTGAAAAAAATTAATACTATGATTCCAAAGGAATACCGTGAGATATTAATGAATGTTCCTAGGGAAAATATAGAATATATAGAATCAGTTTTAAAGAGTAGAAAAATAGCTATTCCGAATTATAATAGCATAATATGGAAAATAATGGATAAAAAATACATTACAGGGATTAGTGTTCTAATACTTTTATTGTATATAATTCATATGCTGATTTTAAGATAATTAGGAACTACAACTAGCTGTACAAAATTTATGTAAGGAATAGAGACGAGCTAACGCAAATATACCAAATAGATGTGGTGAGTTGTGTACTTTAAAAATTAAATAATGTGATATTTAGGAGACATGTTATAATACCATTAGGTTATATGACCTAGGGTGATATATAATGGTGATATATGAGGAGGTACTTATTATGGGAAGGTATGATACAGTCATATTTGATTTAGATGGAACATTACTTAATACAATTGAAGACCTTACAGATAGTGTCAATTTTGCATTAGGACTATATGGTTTTCCGTATAAAAGCTTGGAGGAAATCAGAAGCTTTGTTGGTAATGGTGCAGCACGCTTAATAGAACTTTCTATACCAGATGGAACTAGTAGCCCTATGTATGAAAAATGTTTTGTTGATTTTCGAAACCATTATTCTATGAATATGCGAAATAAGACTGATGCATATGAAGGAATTATGGAACTTTTAAGGCAGCTATTAGAAAAGAAGTATAAAATAGCAATTGTATCAAACAAATTTGATACAGCAGTAAAGGAACTTAATAAAATTTATTTTGAAAAGTACATAAAAGTGGCAATTGGAGAATCAGAGAAGGTTTCTAAAAAGCCAGCTCCAGATACTGTTTTTAAGGCACTTGAAGAATTAGGTTCAGTTACTGATAAGTCAGTATATGTTGGTGATTCTGAAGTAGATGTTAAAACAGCGAAAAATGCTGGAGTCATATGTGTAGGGGTAACGTGGGGATTTAGAAATAGAAAAGTTTTGGAAGAAAATGGTGCGGATTATATTATAGATACTCCACAGGAATTATTAAAAATAATAACTTAATTTTTTGAGAATTAAATAAAGTTGTTGATGAAATATATGCATAGTATAGAAGCATATATCTTGTCAACAGCTTTATTTTATATATTTATTTTAGTCATCGTGAACAATTTAGCCTGTTTTGTAACAGTAGCTGTTAATGCTATTGCAATATTTAGTGCATGATATTATACTATATTCAATAAAACGTTACATTTGTAACGGTTGATTATGGAGGTAATAATGAAGATATTATATTTTACAGCAACAGGAAATAATTTATATATAGCAAAGAGATTAGGGGGAGAACTTTATTCTATCCCAAAGTTAATAAAAGAAGGCAAATATGAATTTGAAGATGAGAAAATCGGGATAATATTTCCAGCTTATGGATGGAGCGTTCCTAAAATCGTTGAAGAGTTCTTGAATAAAGTTAAATTGAAAAGTAATTATATTTTTGGGATAGTATCTTATGGGGCTATATCAGGAGGGACTACTAGTCATCTTTTAGAAATTGGAAAAAGGAATAATATTCAATTTTCTTATATCAATGACTTACTCATGATTGATAACTATTTACCAGGCTTTGATATGGATAAGCAAAAAGAGAAGGAATCAAAGAAAAATATTGAAGAGAATCTTGTACAAATTGTTAAAGATATCGAAGGTGAAAGGAAATACATTAAAGAACATCCAATAGTAAGAGCAATTTCAAAGAATTTAATGCCAAAATACAAAGGTGATTTTGCAAAGAAATTTAGCGTAGATGATAAATGCAATGGCTGTAAAACCTGCGAAAAGGTCTGTCCAGTAAATAACATAAAAGTAGAGAAGAAACCTACATTTGGTGATAATTGCCAGAGCTGTTTAGCCTGCATTCATCATTGTCCACAAAAATCAATAAGTATAAAAAATGAAAAGAGTAAGGCAAGATTTATAAATCAAAATGTTACCTTGAAAGAAATAATAGATTCAAACAACTAATTATTTAAGAGAATATCTTTAAGTGAAAAACAAAAATTATCGATTTCTGAATATTTAAGGATTAATGGGGGATATAAGCGTATAATGTTGTACATTTCTGAATATCCAGTAAAAAAACCTTTTTTTAGAAGCTTAAGAAATATTTCTTTAGCTTTGAGATTTTTATCTAGGGCTATAGCAATCATCATGCCTCTGCCCCGAATTTCGCTTATTTCCCCTGTAATTTCTGCGAGTTCATGTAATTTGCATTGTAAATATTCTCCGGCTTTATTTCCGCGTTCTATGAGGTTATTTTCTAGCATTATTTCAATAACCTTTCTTGAAACAATACATCCAAGAGGATCATCTATATGCGATTGGACATATTTAAATTTAGAATCTTCTATAGCTTCAGCTAATTTTGATTTTACAAGTATTCCGCTTATAGGGTAACCATTTCCAAGACCTTTTCCCATAGAAATAAAATCAGGACTATGCTCTTCAGAATTAAAATATTCATAATGCTGAAAGCCAAACCATTTGCCAGTCCTACCAAAGCCAGTTGTAACTTCATTTGCTATGATAAGGCCTCCTGCATTCCTAACTTTCTCACATAGAAACTCAATAAGTTTTTCAGGGGGGCAAAGAACTAGTCCTCCTGAATTACCAGGTTCAAAAGCAAAGGCAGCTATATTTTTAAAATTTATTTCGTTAAATTTTCCGCATTCTCTACAATCACATTTCTTTTTGCAGCCTAAGCATTTATTGATAGGTAAATCAATCCATACTTTTTGATCTCTTGGCATTCTAAGTTCTGGTGATGAACCAAGAGAAGAAATTGATAAACATAGTTTTTGACTTTTTTTTGTAAGTAGTTCCGATAAAGTAACTGCAAGAGAAACAGCATCACTGCCTGAAGATATAAAAGTCCCTCTGTAGCTACATCTAAGTTTTGCAGCAGAAGATAGTTCATTAACTAAAGCTGCAGGGTGTTCTGTAGTAAACCACTCGTGGGTATGAAACAAAAGTTGTGCATTTGTACTTAGAGTTTCAGCTATTTCTTTTCTACAATGTCCAAGGACAGCGGCCCAACAGCCAGCTTGCAAATCAATTAATTCACCATATTCTTCTGTATAAATTTTTGTGCCTTGTGCTCGTTTAACTGTTATGGAAATTCCAGGACTATTAAACATTCTTAAATTCTTAGTTTTAGTTAATTCCACCATTTTATAACCTCCAATAAATTGAATTCTTTTGATTAAAGGATATAATAATAGAAAAGATAGTTCAATTGTGGAAAAAGTATTCTGTACTACTACAGAATAAGTATTGGAGGAATCCTATGTGCGGAATAAGTAAAACTGAATTGGTAAAAAAGTATATTTTAAAAGAAGTTAAAGAGGGAAGAATTACTAGTGGTCAGCGTCTTCCAAGCTGTAGGAAAATGGCAGGTCTTTTTGAGGTAAATAAAATAACTGTAAATAAAGCCTATGAACAACTTGAAAAAGAGCATAGAGTTTTTAGTATACCACGTGGAGGATTTTATTTGGTTGACTCGGAGAATAGGCAAGCGATTTCAAGCAAAGAAGTGGATTTTAGTACAGTAAGGCCTGATGATAAATTAATCCCATATAGAGAATTTACTCATGTTATAAATAAAGCAGTAGATTTATATAAAAATAACTTATTTGATTATGAATCTAATGTTGGGTTATTAACTTTGAGAGAAACATTAAAAGCTGAGTTTGAGAAAGATGGAATTTATACGAATATGGATAATATTCTTGTAACAAATGGAGCGCAGCAGGGGATAGACCTAGCTTTTCAAGCTATTTTTTCTAATAGTAATGGAAAATTATTAGTTGAAGTGCCTACATATAATCTTGCTATAAAATTAGGGGAGCATCTAGGTATTAATATGGTTGGGATTGAAAGAAAAATTGATGGCTACGATTATAAAAGAATGGAGGAAATATTAAAAAAAGGCGAGATTACAGCCTTTTATATTATACCAAGGCATCATAATCCTACAGGATATTCTTTACTTGAAAGAGATAAGAAAAAAGTTGTGGAGCTATGTACTAAATATAATGTAATCATTATTGAAGATGATTACATTGCAGATTTGGCAGGGAAAAAAGGAGCAATGCCACTTCACTATTACGATGTGGATAAAAAAACAATATACATCAGAAGTTTCTCAAAGGCTTTTATGCCAGGAATAAGATTAGGTGCTGTTATAGCTCCCAAATCTATGCTTGAAAAAGTAGCATCTATTAAGCAGCTTATGGACTTAAACACATCCAGGCTGCCTCAAGGTGCATTAGAGTTGTTTATCAAATCTGGTATGTATGAAAAGCAGCTCAAGAAAATAAGAAAATCTTATGAAGCAAAGCTCAGAAAAATAAAAGAAATTTTTATATCGCTTCAACCTAAAGATCTTATTTGGAATGTTCCTGAAAACGGAATATTTATATGGATTAAGTTGCCAGAATATATTGATGGATATGAACTGCAAGAGAAATTAAAAAGTCAGGGGATTTTAATAAAACAAGCAGGAGATTGCTTTTTAGAAAAAGAAATAAAGGTAGGGAAGTTTAATTATATAAGATTATGCATATCTGGAGTTTCAGAGGAAAATATAAGTGCTGTAGCAACTATTATTTCATATATTTGAAAATGATTTTTAATCTGATTATATTGAGAATTGGATAAAAATGGGGGGTGAAATGAAAAGTGAAAAAGAAAAAATGATTTCAGGAAAAGTTTATAATGTCCTAGATAATGAAATAAAACAAGATCAGATGAGAGCGAGGAAACTTACAAAAGATTATAACCTAACGGAAGCAGATGAAGGTGAAAAAAGAATAAAAATATTGAAGGAATTACTTGGAACTTGCAATGATAATGTATTTATTGAACCAACTTTTAAATGTGATTTTGGATATAATATTCATATAGAGGGATTCTTTGTTGGGAATTTCGATTGTTTGATGCTTGATACCTGCGAAATCAGAATAGGTGAAAATTGCTTTATGGGACCAAGAACCTGCATTTACACAGCATGCCATTCATTAAAACCAGAGGAGAGGAATACACCAACCTGCTTTGGAAAGCCAGTTAAGATTGGCAATAATGTGTGGTTTGGTGGGAATTGCGTTGTACTTCCAGGAGTTACAATTGGAGATAATGTGGTAGTTGGAGCGGGTTTTGTTGTTACAAAAGATATACCAGATAATGCTGTGGTAGGTGGAAATCCTGCAAAAATTATAAAACAAGTATAACAATGTTTATCGGTGAAATTGTTGCAGTATATGCAAACGAAGATTGTTTAGAAAATGGAAGAACAAATGCGTTAAAGGTTAAACCAACAATATTAATGGATACAGGATATTTTGATTTAAATAATAGAGTAGGATCGATCTTTAAAGTTTGTAATGGAAATAGGTAAAGAATAGATTAAGATATTAAACCTCCAGCTTATCGGAGGTTTTGATATTCATTGAATTATATTAATCTTATTATAATAAATGAATGTATATAAGTTTTTTTGTTAGGGATGTATTGGGGTTAATTTAAGTTCACTTTAGCTTAAGGTTTAAGTAAAGTGAAACTTAGAAAAGTATGAGGATATAGCTAAATCATAATTTCTAATATTGACAGATAAACTTGAAAGATGATAATATATGCATATACATATATTATCTATTAGTGAATTTATATGATTAGAAATTAAAAAATTTTCACCATTGTACATGTATATGCATATAAAATGAAGGGTGGTATATAAATGAAATCATTATTTGATCAAACACAGTTAGGAGCACTCAAGTTAAAAAATAGATTTTTTAGATCTGCAACATATGAAGGTATGGCAGACGAAAATGGTCATATAACAGAGGAGTTATTTAAGGTTTATGAAGCATTAGCTAGTGGAGGAGTAGGAACTATAATTACAGGTATTACTGCGGTAACTGATTTAGAAGAATTTATTCCAGGTCAAACAGGAATCTATGAAGATTCGTTTATTGAAGAATATAAAAGAATAACTGAAATAGCACATAAATATGATGCTAAGATAATACTTCAAGCAGGTGCAGCAGGTACACAAACAGTTAAAAATGAGGATGGAAAAAAAGTTGTATGGGGTCCTAGTAATGTGGAGGATTTGGGATATAAGAATACTCCAAATGAAATGACAATAGATGAGATATTTTTAGTTCAAGAGGCTTTTGCAAATGCAGCCATAAGAGCTAAAAAGGCTGGCTTTGATGGAATTCAGCTACATTCAGCTCATGGATATTTGTTAAGTAAGTTTTTAACCCCTTATTACAATCGTAGGAATGATGAATATGGAGGCAGTATTGAGAATAGAGCAAGAATGCTTCTAGAGACATACAAAAAAATGCGTGATCAAGTCGGTTCTGAGTACCCAATTTTAGTTAAAATTAATAGTGAAGATTTCATGGAGCAAGGTATTACTTTTGAAGAGTGTAAATATGTATGCAAAAAGCTTGAAGAGGCGGGAATAGATGCTATTGAAATTAGTGGAGGTAGTTTATCTTCACGTCCAAATGAAAGCTATTCAAGAAAAATAGCAAAAGGACAATCTCCATATTTTATGCCATATGCGGAAAAGATAAAGCACGAAGTAAAAATTCCAGTTATTTCTGTAGGGGGAATTAGAGATTTTACTGAATTAACAGAAATTCTAAGTGAAACTTCGATTGATTATTTCGCATTGAGTAGACCACTGATACGTGAAAGTGATTTAATCAACAGGTGGCAGACAGGTGATATAGAACCAGCAAAATGTATATCTTGCGGTAAATGCTCTGGATTCGGCAGGATAGTGTGCATTTTTAATAAAAAATAATATAAAACTAAATTTTATTTAAAATTCATCATTAAATATAGAATAAATCATATAGCTTGCAATGTAGTAAGTGATTTATGAATGACTTGACAATAGGAATTGCTATAGATTACTATATGTATATTCATAGATTTGACGGAGGTATATTATTTATGACTAATTTAGAACATTTAAAACCATTAAAAAAATGTGCTTGTAGAAATCTGCGCATGACAACGAGAGTTACTACTCAGTATTTTGATCAAATCTTTCAGATGGTAGGACTCACAGCTCCACAATTTTCATTATTAGCAGAGGTAGCTGCACATGAAAATACAGCAGTAAGTGAACTAGCAGATATAATGTTAATGGATCAAACTACTGTAACTCGCAACATTGAAATTTTAAGAAAAAAAGGATATGTTAATGTAAGAACAGATGATAATGATTCAAGAAGGAAATGTATATCAATAAGTGAAGGTGGAGAAGAAAAGTTAAATGAAGCCATTCCAGTATGGAATAATGTTCACACATTGATGGAGCAGGAGATTGGTGCTGAAAAATTTGAAGAATTTTTAAAAACCTTAGGGCAAATACAAAACTTTATTAGTAAGTATTCTAACAAATAAAATTTAAAAATGTTATTACACATAGATATAGTGAAGTTTAATAAAATTTATAAGTCTATATTATGGTTAGCTTAATCTGTTATTAGAGAATACTTAGTGTTTTTTATCATATATAGAAAGAACGTTATTTTACTTGGAAACATGTATATACATGTTATTGCGAAAGGCAATAATCATAGAAGGAAATGTTAGATAAACAAATTCATTAGTATTACAAATACTAGCAAAGATAGATTATTAACAGTTTAGATTTTCCTAAGTTACAAGATAGTGATTAATCAAAAGGAATCTGTGGAGCCTGTATTAAAAGATGTCATGTCCATGCTCTTTCTGAGAACGGACATGATAAGCTAAATGTTATCATCGTGCTTATGTTGAGGCTCCAGATAAATTTGGTGTTTCACAGTGCAGTTTATGTCAGACGAATGTACCTTGTGAATATAGAAGTCCAATTGAATAGATTCTGTATATTATATATAAGATAATTATTTTATATCGCTGTTATAAGTTGTTCCCTGAAATACAATATAATTAATAATAAATGAAAGGATATGATTTTTAATTGTGGATATAGAGAATAAAAATGAATACAAAAATAGATGGATTATATTAGCAGTAGTAGTGCTGCTGCCGTTTATGGCTACCTTAGACAGCACCATAGTAAATGTTGTTCTGCCAGTAATGGTAAATATATTTTCTGTAACCATGTCTTCTATCCAATTAATAATAATATGTTATCTAATTACAATAGTCAGCACAATTTTATTTTTTGGAAGATTAGGTGATATTAAAGGGAAATCTATAATATTTAATTTAGGATTATTAGTGTTTACTATTGGGTCTTTGTTTTGTGGTTTATCAAGTAATTTTTGGTCTTTAGTATTTTTTAGAATAATTCAGGCTATAGGTGCCTCCGCTGCTATGGCAAACAATCAGGGAATTATCACTCAAGTGTTTCCTGCAAATGAAAGAGGGAAAGCACTTGGAATATCAGCGACTTTTTTAGCCCTCGGGACAATGATTGGTCCTCCGTTAGGAGGCTTTATAGTTTCATATTTAAATTGGAATTATATATTTTTTATTAATATTCCTATTGGAGTAATTGCTACTATAGTTGGCTTTAAGATGCTGCCAGGTAAGCTGAGTGAAAAAAAGGAACATATTGATTTTATTGGAGCTATAATTTTTGGAATAAGCGTTATATTTCTATTCTATTCTCTTATAGCGGGAGAAACAATCGGATACGCTAATGTACAAATAATGCTAGGTTTTCTTGCTGCAGCTTTATTGTTTGTTATATTTATAATAATAGAAAAGAGACAAAAATATCCCCTTATAGATTTTTCATTATTTAAAAATTCACTTTTTTCTGTAGGTATATTGTGCACATTTATATGCTATATGTCATTTAATAGTAATAATATTATTCAACCTTTTTATCTTGAGAATGTATTAAAGATGACTCCTGATTACGCAGGGATAATAATGATGATTTCTCCAGTAATAATTACAGTAATAGCACCTTTTAGTGGACATTTATCTGATAAAATTGGTTCGGAATATTTGACGTTTATTGGTTTGATGGTTATGGGGATAGGAATGAGTTTAATGGCGACTTTAAATGAAAACTCATCTATTCGAGAATTAATCATATATATAGCCTTAATAGCTATTGGAAATGGATTGTTTTTATCACCTAATAATTCACTTGTCATGTCTTCAGCTCCAGGTGATAAATTAGGTATTGCAGGAAGTATAAATGCGTTTGTAAGAAATTTAGGACAATCTTCCGGGGTTGCTATGGCTACTGTACTTTTATATTCTTTTATGGGCATTAAAATGGGAAAAAAAGTGCTTGGATATGTAGAAGGCAGAAATGATGTCTTTATATTTGGAATGAAATATGTATATATTAGTGCGGCACTTATTTGTTTTGCTGGAGTTGCAATAACAATTCTAAGATTAAAAAAGAAAAAAATAGCAAGTTCTAATAATAGTAAATATTGAATTTAGAAATAAACAGACTTTTAGTATGATATTTTATGCTAAAAGTCTGTCTTATTATTTAAGGGCTAATTCACTTATAGAAAGGAATTAACTATCTTTTGTTCTTGCCATAAAGTCTTTAGAATTTACTATATATCTTATGTGGAAACCTTTCCCTATAGTGCCATGGTCATCACTTGCTTCAACATCAAAAAATAATTTTTTATTTTCTACCTTGGTAAGTATAGCTTTACATTCTATATTTGCTCCAACAGGGGATGACTTAATATGTTTAACATTCATTTCAATTCCGACTGTAGTGAAACCAGCTGGAAGTTCAGGAGATGCTATATCTTTAGCTGCATTTTCCATAAGTGCAATCATAGCTGGTGTTGCATAAACTTCTAAATCTCCTGATCCCATTTTAATAGCTGTTTCGTTCTCAGTAACCTTTAAATTCTTAATAATTGAAGTTCCTTCTTTTAAATTTAATTCCATATATATTATTTCTCCTCTCAATAAATATTATTGTAGTACATATTTTGTTGAAAAGTGTACTTATAGTCAATTAGAATGCTAGTATATGTTACTCATGTAATAATTTCATAGTACTAGAGATTATGTTATCTTTCAAGATGAAATAATGGAATAGGTTATGTTTATATTAAGAAATTTTTTTAGTATAAGTGTTTTATAATTTGAAATTGAGAAAAATATAATTACTTTATATAATGTAAACTTATATTTTTTATGCTAGAATGTAGTCATATTGTATTTTTTAGGAGATATTCAGGCACAATATAAATGAGAAGATATACTGACAAACGGACTTGTTATTTTTGATTGTGCCTAACTAGATAAGAAATGGAAGGTTGGAAAGTTAAATGGATGGTAGCAATGCTAGCGAAAAGAGTAAAGAAGAGAAAACTGTTAAAAGAAAGATAAATTCAAAAGTATTTTTTGGAATAATTATTTTAATTATCATTTGTGGGACAACAGGTATATTCTTGTTTAATCAATATAGTCATAGAATGGACAGAAATAGAGGAAACACTACTGGAAATATCAATGAATATGGTTTTAGTGCAGCTAAAGATGGTTGGATTTATTATTCGGAATTTAAAGATAATAATAGTGTAATATATAAAATTAATGGAAGCGAAAAGAGCCAATTGCTATATGAAAATCAGGCAAATATACTTTTCTTAAATGTAGTGGATGGTTGGATTTATTATGACAAAGGTGATTTATCTAAAAGGGATTCAAAAGGATATCCTGTGCAAAGTATTATATGTAGGATGAAGACAGATGGTAGTGAGAAAACAGAAATAGCTACTACAGGAACATTAAATCATTTAAGTGTAGTAGATGGTTGGATTTATTATTCATATATTGATAGTGGTAAATATATAATAAGCAGAATGAAAACAGATGGCAGTGAAAAGACAAATGTATTAAGCGTAGATAAACTTATACTTGATTTTAATGTAGTAGATAAGTATATGTATTATTTGGAAGTTGATAACTCTACACAAGCAATCTCAATATATAAACAGGAAATAGGCAGCAACGATAAAACAGAATTAGTGAAAGAAGACAAATTAGATATATTAGATTTAAATGTAGTTGGGGATTATATTTATTATGAAAAAGCTGATAAGCAGACAAAGGCAGCTACAGTATATAGAATGAAGACCGATGGAAGCAGTGAAAAAGAAATATCTAAAGAAGATGCTTGTGCATGGAGCATATTAAATGTAACTGATGATTGGATTTATTACATGATAGATAACCAAACAGGGTCAACCACTTATAATAGTAAAATATATAGGATGAAACCAGATGGAAGCAAAAGGACTAAAATATCTGACAAAGATATATGTATTTCTGCAATGAATATAGTGGGTGATTGGATCTATTATACTAAAATTGATCAGAACACTGGTACTGAAATACGCAAGATGAAACTAGATGGAAGTGACGATAGTATAGCGTAAATATAATTCTTATAGATAAAATATATTATTTTAAAGAGAGCTTAACCTATAATAAGCTCTCTTTTTTATGGATTATTAAGCTTTATATAAATGGAATGTCTTAATGTTATAAATAGGTTTATATTAAAAATTTTAGTATTAAAACAGTAGAAATAATGAATAGAATCTTATATTATATCATATTGAGCTTATAATAAAATTATGGTAAAATTACATATAAATTAATAAAACGACAAAAAATATAATAAATTTCTATAGAAAATAAATTCAAAATACAAAAAATATTACATAATTTAAAATGCGCAATAAATACAAAAAACAATATAGTTTACTGATATTCTGAAAATAGTGAAGGTGGTGAAAAGGATATTTAATAAGATAAGTATTAAAAATATTATATCATCAGGAAGGAAGAGTTCTCTAAGATTATTAATCAGTACATTATTTATTGCTCTTATGACTATGACTTTAGGAATTATCACTTATATTGTTTTTAACAATTGGATAATTTCCGCAAATAATGCAATTATAAAAATAGAAAATAACGCCAATAAGGAAATATTTAGTGAAATACAAGCGCTATTTGCTGTGCCGTTATATAATAATGAAATTAATCATAGTTTAATTGAAAATGGAATTATAGACATACATGATAAGGATAAAAGAGATATATTTTTTTCAAGTATAATTAAATCAAGCAATGATGAAATTTATAGTTTTAGTTATGGAACAGAAAATGGGGAATATTATGGAGCGCGGAAAAATGAAAAAAATGAAATAGAAATATATAGGAGCAATGGTGAGACGGGTGGCCATTCCATGTATTATAGTGTAAACGAAAATTTGACTGAAGGAAGTTTTGTTAAGGATTATGGCAATTTTGATCCTAGAACAAGGGATTGGTATAAAAGAGCTAAGGAAAAAGGATCACCAGCATTTTCAGATGTTTATAAGCATTTTGTAAAAAATGACTTGGCTCTCTCAGCAGCATATCCAATTTATAATAAAGAAGGCATACTTCAAGGCGTAATGGGAACTCATATAGTTTTTTCAAAGCTTAATCAATCCTTAAAGAAAATTGGAGAGGAGAATTATGCTACAGCTTATATAGTTGAAAAAAATTCAGGATATTTAGTAGCTAATTCTATTGATAAACCTAACTTTGAGGCACTAGCAGACGGTAATATAAGAAGAATATCAGTCGAAGAAATCAGCAATAAGTCAATCAGTGAGGCGTATGAAAATTATAAAAATACTAATAATACTGATTTTATTTCAAAAATAGGAAATCAAAAATATCATGCCAGAATTTTTGAATATGAAGAAGAGGGGCTAGACTGGCTTGTAATAACATCAATTCCTGATAGCATGTTTACAAAAGAAATAGATAAAAATATTAACACTACAATAGTATTGGCTATAATAGCACTTTTATTAGCAATCATAATACATATAAGAGGTACTAAATTCATATTAAAACCAATTAACAATTTAATATTAACTGCAGATAATTTCTCGAAAGGTGATTTATCCTCTAGAGCTAAGATTTTTAGAAATGATGAAATTGGAAATTTATCTAAAGCATTTAATAAAATGGCTGATGAAATTTATTTTTTTATAGGTAATCTTGAGGAAAAGGTTAAAGAAAGAACAGAGGAATTAATTGAAGCCAAAGAAGCTGCTGAAGAGGCTAATAAGGCAAAGAGTTTATTTTTAGCGAATATGAGCCATGAAATAAGAACTCCTATGAACGGAATTATTGGATTTTTAAGTCTTTTAGAGAAAAGTGAATTAGATATTTATCAAAAAGATTATATTCAAACAATTAAGGGTTCTTCTTATACATTAATATCAATTATTAATGATATTCTTGATATTTCTAAGATTGAAGCGGGAAAAATGGAAATGGAGGTCATTTCGTTTGACCTTATTTCTACCATTGAAAGTGCAATAGGCCTTTATAAGGCAAAAGCAATGGAAAAAGGACTAAAGCTCAACAGCTATATAAGTTCAGATATTCCGAGAGCGGTAATGGGAGATCCGATAAAATTAAGACAAATTATAAACAATCTGATTAGTAATGCAGTTAAATTTACTGATAATGGAGAAGTAGCTGTAGAGGTTGCATTAACGCATGAATCCCATAAAGATATTGAGCTTTTTATGGAAATCAGAGATAGTGGAATAGGCATGAATGAGAAGGAAATAAATGAAGTTTTTAAGCCATTTGTTCAGGGTGATTCAAATTTTACTAGGCAATATGGAGGGACTGGTTTAGGTCTTGCAATATGTAGGAGTTTAGTTGAAATGATGGGAGGTTCAATAGAGCTTAAAAGTGAAGAAGGAAAGGGCTCAACTTTTAGAATTAATTTAAGATTAACTAAAGCAGAAAAAATGGAGGTTTATAAATATAGTAATTCAACAATTTATGAAAAAAGTAATTTGTTTTCTTCTAATGTTATGCTAGCGCAAGATGATAAATTAGAAGAAGATGATGTCATTGTTATTAGAGAGATAGGACCTAACAACAATATAAGAATATTATTAGTTGAGGATAATGAGATAAATATAAGATTATTTATAAATATTTTAAAAGTCAGAGGGTTAAAGTGTGATATAGCACTTAATGGAGTTGAGGCGGTGGCCGCCTATGAAAATAATAAATACGACATAATTTTTATGGATTGCCAAATGCCGATGATGGATGGATATGAAGCAACAAAAAAGATAAGAAATACAGAAAGCAAGCATATACCTATCATAGCCATGACTGCTCATGCTATGCAGGGAGATAGAGAGAAGTGCCTTGAAGCGGGGATGAATGATTACTTAACTAAACCTTTTGGCTTTAATCAAGTCATAGAGATGCTGCAAAAATATGTTAATCCAATTTATGATGATGTCTTACATAATAATATTAATGACTCTAGTAATTTAAATGACCGTGAAGTGTATATAAAGGAAGATTCTTATTATGATGAGATATTAAGGCTTGCTATGAAAGAATTAGGCTTTAATGAAGAGTTTTGCAGAGAGTTAATAAGGGATTTTTTAAAGCAGATGAGAGAATACTTAGAAATTATAAAATTAAATATAGATCAAAACAATTTTGGAGAGATTTCTATAATCCTGCATAAGTTAAAAAGTTCAGCAGGAGCTGTAAGAGCTAATGAAATAGCAGAAAATCTAATTGAAGCAGAAACAGCAGCAAAAAATAATGATATGTCCGTACTGATTGAGAAATTAGAGAGAATAGAAGTACTATTAGAGCAGTTAAAAGGAGAAGGAAAGGTGAGATGAATTTATGAGCGGAAATATACTAATAGTTGATGATTCTGATATTGAAAGAAAAATTATTGCGCAGGCAATTAAAAACAGATTAGATGATGTAAATATTTATGAAGCTCGCGACGGTTTTGATATCTCTAATAAACTTTTAAAAAATAATATACATGTATGTATAATGGATATAATGATGCCAGTAAAAGATGGATTTGAAGTACTACAGGAAATGAAGGATAACTTTAAATTAATGGATATACCTGTAATTGTATGTACTGGTATTTCTGATAAAGAAGGAATAGAGAGAGCACTAAGTCTTGGCGCATATGATTATTTTTCAAAGCCACTAAGTGAAGAAGTGATTAAGATAGCTCTCCCGCTTAAAATCAAGAACGCAATTGATTTTATGAAAAGAAAACAGGAAATAATTCATTTAAGCTATCACGATCAATTAACTGGATTATATAATCGCAGATTTTTTGAAGATGAGTTAAATCAACTTGACATAAAAGAAAATCTTCCATTAACGGTTGTCATGGGAGATTTAAATGGATTAAAACTCATTAATGATTCTTTTGGACATATAATTGGAGATGAGCTTATTAAAAGAGTAGGAAAGGTTATGGAAGCAGTGTGTAGAACGGAAGGTATTACTGCAAGAATATCAGGAGATGAGTTTGTTATATTACTACCAAAGACCAATGAGCTTGAAGCTGAAGAAATCATTATAAGAATTAACGGTATGCTGGCAGAAGAAAAAGTTGGATCTTCTGATGTCTCAATTTCTCTTGGTTATGGATGTAAAAATAATGAAGATGAGAGAATAGATGAAATAATTAAAATCGCAGAAAATAAAATGTATGAAAAAAAATTATATGAAGGCCAAGATATGAGAGGCAAGACAATTAAAAATATAATGAATACATTTTATAAAAAAAATAAAGTTGAAAAAGATCATTCACTGAGAGTTTCAGAATTATGTAGAAGGATAGGGGAAGCACTGAAGTTTCCTCAAAATAAGATTGATGATCTTGTATCGCTTGGAAGGTTTCATGATATAGGCAAAATTGCATTAGATGAAAATATAATAAATAAAGCAGGGAAACTTACTGAGGATGAATGGAAAGAAATTAGGCGTCATTCAGAAATAGGATATAGAATGATTAATACAGTAGATCGAATGTCGTCTATAGCTAACTACATATTATATCACCATGAAAGATGGGATGGGACAGGATATCCTAAAGGTTTAAAAGAAGAGGAAATACCCTTAGAATCAAGAATTATTGCTATAGCTGATGCTTATGATGCAATGGTAAGTGAAAGATGCTATAAGAACGAATTAACAGAAAAAGCTGCTATAGAAGAATTAAGAAATAATTCAGGGAGCCAATTTGATCCGGATTTAGTTAAAATATTTATAAATGAAGTATTAAAGAATGATTTTGATAACTAAATAAAAAGAAGACTTAAGGAGTAAAGTATAATGGATATACATGAAGAAACTTATGCTATTAAAGATGAAATTGTAAAGTGGAGAAGAGAGCTTCACAAAATCCCGGAAGTTGGTATGGACTTACCTAAAACATTTGAATATGTAAAAAAGAAATTAGAGGAATTTAATATAGGAAATTATACTGCGTATAAAAATCATTCTGGAATAAGTGTTGTATTTGGAAAGAATGAGGGAAAAACAATTGCCATAAGAGCTGATATGGATGCTTTGGCAATTAAAGAAGAAACAAATCTGGAATTTAAAGCAGAGAATGAAAATATGCATGCTTGCGGACATGATGGGCACACAGCAATATTACTTGGAATAGCCAAAATACTTAAAGCTAATGAAAGTGAATTAAATGGAAGAATAAAGTTAATATTTCAGCCATGTGAAGAATGTGCACCAGGTGGGGCAGCAGCAATGATTGAAGATGGTGTATTAGAAAATCCTAAAGTAGATGCAATTTTAGCTTTGCATGTTGAGAATAAACAAGGAGTATATAATAATGGCGATGTACTAGTTGGATATGGAAGTGTGTCGGCAGCAGACGATCCTATTAATATAAAGATAATAGGTAAAGGAGGCCATGCATCAACTCCAAATTTATGTATTGATCCAATATCAGTGGCAACCCTTCTTATTAATAATCTCCAATATATATTAACCAGGGAAATAAATCAAACTGTGCCTACAGTAATAACTTTTAGCAGCATTCAAGGAGGAAGAAATTCAAATAATATTATTCCAGACACTGTTGAAATAAAAGGGACTGTAAGAAATACAGATAATGAAACGAGGAAATATGTACTGCAAAGAATAAAAGAAATAGTAGCAGGTGTAACAAAACTTATGAGAGCAGATTACGAGCTGAACTTTGATGGTGGATGTCCAGCTGTAGTAAATGATAAAAAAATGGTAGACATGTTTTTAAAATCAGCAAAGAATATCTTAGGAGAAAAAAATGTGCATATTATAGATGACTGCAATATGGGGGCAGAGGATGCAGGCTTTTTCTTTGAAAAAATTCCAGGCTGTTACTTTAGATTATATAATCCAATGGCTTTTGAGGATGGAGTTATTTATCCAGCTCATAATTCAAAATACCTTATGGATGATTCGGTCTTATATAAAGGTGCAGCTGTAATGGTGCAAAATGCTGTGAATTATTTAAATAATTAAGGTGAATAGAGATATGAGATTATTGAAAAAGCTGATGCAATTAAAA
The DNA here is from genome assembly GCF_002006495.1 of Clostridium sp. BL-8. Lineage (NCBI taxonomy): Bacteria > Bacillati > Bacillota > Clostridia > Eubacteriales > Clostridiaceae > Clostridium > Clostridium sp. BL-8. Next base: position 28,274 of record NZ_LZZL01000035.1, on the reverse strand, counting down.
TACTATTAGGATACACGAATGAAGCAGAAACAATATATATTTAAAAGTTGTTTCAAATATAAATTTAAACAAATATAAAAAAGTAACAATAAAAGAAGTTAAAAAGATATAAATTTAAAAAGATATGAAAAAATTTATAAAGAAAAAAACATAACAATTTTTAAAGTTATAAAGAAACCAATATATAAACTTAGAAATAAAACAATAAAAAAGATAACAATTTATAGGAAACATAAGTCTTTGGAAGTTTTAAACTTCAAGTTGCTATGGATATTAAACGAGAAGAAAATTTTGCATTTAATAATATATTTTATTAATTAAACAAAATATATCGTTATGCATTTAGAAAATTATGCTATAATTAATTTACAAAAGTAAATTGATATTATTATGTAGATTATTTATAGTTATGGAGAGGTACAACTTGGATACAATATTTAATGATTTTAGAATATGGACAGAAAGCAAAGAGAATAAGTGGCAGGAGAAAGATGTAATTATAGATGAAATTTCTGAAGTACATTCTCATCAAATTCATGTGAATTTACATTCACAGGTTGGATATGGACATATCGGACTTTTTGAAAATAACAATTCTTGTTGGATAGAGTTTGAAGGAGTAGCAAGAAATTTTGAAAACTTTTATAAATGCATTGAATTTGAAGATAAACTTCCAAATTTTGATGAGATAGAAATTAAATATATAGAGTTTTTAATAAAAAAGAATTTATCTAACTAACAATTTTAGCGTAGTATATATAAGTAAAAATAAATAACATATTTAAATATCACTTATTCAGAAATGAATTTGGGATATTTTTTTATTGTGAAATATATTATAGACCACAGAATTTGTATATTTTAAATATGGTGGATCTACTTTGAATATTCAGGAAAAAGTATAATATAAGATATCATAGGAGCACAGAAGGAGGGAAATGTAATTATGAAGGGATATATTATAAAAGAAAGCAGTAACGACGAAGCAGAGCTAATTATAGATAATTTAGTTAGTTATAATTTGTCTAAGGTTCCAAATATTCAGAAGGAGCCATTTATATTTATAAATAGGATTATTAAAAATAGTGAAGGCAAAATTATTGCAGGAATAAATAGTAAAATGTATTGCTGGAATTGTTTATATATAGATTCTTTATGGGTTGATGTGGATTATAGGAAATTTGGTTTTGGAACTAAACTTTTAAATGAAGTTGAAGAAGCATCAAGAAAAAGAGGCTGTAGATTAATTCATTTAGATACATTTGATTTTCAAGCAATGGATTTTTATATAAAACAAGGCTATGAAATTTTTGGAGTGTTAGAAAATTGCCCCAAAAATCATAGACGATATTACATGAAAAAAGATATATAATTTAAGGAGAAAGTAATTATGATTATTGAAAAATTAAAATTAAAAGATATTCCAGAATTATTGGAACTATATAAAGAACTTACTCCATATAATAATTCAATAAACAAATCTTTTGAAATATACACAGAGATATTAAAAGACGAAAAGTATCTGCTTCTAGTAGCAAAGGAAGATGGAAAAATAGTCGGATCAGTATTGGCAGTGTGTTGCTTGCTGCTGGCTTTAGATGGAGGCCGTTTTCTAGTAGTTGAAGATGTAATTGTTAAAAGTGAGGTAAGAAGAAGCGGAATTGGTAAAAAATTAATGAAAGTAATAGATGAATTTGCCATAACAAATAATTGTATCTACTCTATATTAGTATCATCAGAATATAGAAAATCCGCACATAAATTTTATGAAAATTTAGGCTTTACAGAGGAAGTAAGAGGATTTAGAAAGGGATACGTATAAAATATATAATTTAGTAAGAAAGTTTTTGGGAAATTGAATAATTTTAAAGTATTTGCTACAATATGATTATCAGATAATATGGTAACATGTGTATAATATAGAAAGAAGTGATGATATGAACTTTCTTCCTTCAAAAGAGATCATTGTTAAGAATGCTACTGGTAAGGACTTAAAAGATATATATTTAACTTATGAGGGTTTAGAAAAGCATCCGTTAAAAATTCCTTATATTGCTAAAGGAGGATTTCAAAAAAGAGCTTTAATAGTAAATCATTTAACAACACCAACAGAACTTAAATTGTTCTATTATAAAAATAATTATAAAGAAGAACTATTAGCATACGATAATTTAAATAATCATGATTTAAAAACGCTAGTTTTTATTATAAGTAGAGAAGATGATAAACTTGTTACCCGTATATCTTCCAACGCATAAAATTATTAATATTTAAGGATGTATAGTTTATAAAATGTGTTAAAATTAGTTTGTAAAAGTATTATGTAACATACAGAGGAGAATTTGTTTATTATAGTAAAAAATGTAACATTTTATATAAAAACAGAGCATTTTAAAAAATGGATAAAGGTAGTTGAACAGTGGTTTTCAAGTCCAAGAGATAGAGTTACGTACATTCCTGTTTCAAAATAGAAAAATAAATTTTTATAAATAATACGCATGAGAAATCCCATTCATTTTCAATATGAATGCGATTTTTTTTCGGGAAAATTTTGAATATATAAATGTTCATTTCCCCACTGCTGTATTGATAACATTATTGGTTTTAGACTTTTTCCGTGCTCAGTTAGTGAATATTCTACTTTAGGAGGAACCTCCATGTATACTTTTCTGCTAACAATGTTGTAGCTTTCAAATTTTTTTAGCTGCTGAATTAGCATTTTTTCTGTGATTCCAGGTATTTTGTCTCTAATTTGTCCAAAGCGTAGAGTTGCATCTTGTAAGGTCCATAAAACCCACATACTCCATTTTCCACTTATTAATTCGATTGTAAAATCTATAGGACAATTATATAATTTTTGATTCGTTTCTGACATAAATACACCCTCTATTCAAATTTTGCACACTTACTTTTTGCATAGTATTATACCAAAAAGTAGGTACTTGTACACTGTATATCATTAATATAGAATAATTATATAAATTTGTAAATGCTAGGGGGATGTATAATGGAAAAAATTAGAATGGGAAGTAAAGGATATCTTTATCCAAATCCTATAGTGCTTGTTGGCACAAAGGTTAATGGAAAAGCTAATTATTTAAATGTTTCATATTGCGGTATAGTCAATAGAATTCCGGCTATGATTTCAATATCTCTTAATAGGTCTCATTATAGTTGTGATGGAATTAAGCAGAATAAAACTTTCAGCATTAATATCCCATCTATAGAGATGCTGGGAATTACAGATTATTGTGGTATTGTATCAGGAAAAGATGTTGATAAATCAAAATTTTTTAATACTTTTTATGGAGAGCTTAAAGATGCTCCAATGATACAAGAATGCCCTATTAATATGGAATGTAAAGTTGTTCAGGAATTAGATTTAGGTGGTACTAACATAATTATAATAGGTGAAGTAACTGAGACATATTCGGAGGAAAAATATCTTATAAACAATATTCCAAATTTAAAAAAGATTAATCCGATTTTACTTTCTATAGATGAATTTAACTATTATAGTGTTGGAGAGAAAGTAGGCAAAGCCTGGGATGCTGGCAAAAATATTAAGAATTAACTTAAAGTTCAACGCGATGTTAAATTTGTAGATGAAGGTTCTATTATTACATCACGTGGTATATCGGCTGGAATTAATATGTCATTTCATATAATACAAAGACTTTTGGGAGTAGAAGTAGCTAAGGCTACTTCTAGAAGAATGGAGTATGATATTGAATTATAAGATCGTTTTATATGTAACCAGGATTTCTATTATTATTAGATAATTTTTTATAAGTATCAAGTTTATACTTTACATTTTGGTTATAATCAAATTTAAAATAACATGTATATATACAATCCAAAACATATAATAAAGATAACCTTGTTGAAAAAGATGAAATTTTATTAAAATGGTTTTCATTTGAACTTAAGTACAAATGATAATTAGCATACTTAGTAAGAGGATTCTCATTGGTAGAGGAAATTAAAATAATTGGAGTCTTATTCTTTTTTAATATATCAGCTATTTCTTTTATTATTATTCCTCTAGCTTCAAAGGATACTATTATAGCAATATGCTCTTTATCGCTTGTTGATGCTGTTAATCGTTGATGATACTCTTCTATAGGCACATTAATAAAAGTCCCTATTTCCTGCATTTGAAATTTAAAGTTTTCTGCAAAATAAAGATTTCCAGCAGATGTATAAAAGTCAATGTGCTGTGCTTTTTTTAAAACGTTAGATATCAGTTTTAACTGCTCTAAATCTATTAAATTTAAAGAAGATACTAGAGTCTGTTCATATAACTCTTTTAATTTTAGTACAATTTGATATTGTGTTTCATTTTGCTTAAAAGGATAATTATAATCTATTGAATCATTTTCTTTTAAATATTCATTAATAGACATAGATATTTGTACTTTTAATTCTGATAGTCCTGATAAATCTAATTTTTGACAAAGTCTATAAATAGTTGAGGTTGAGATAAAGCAAGCGTCACTAATTTCAAAAGCACTCATTTTTACAAAAATTTCAGGATTATCCACCATATAGTTAACTAATGTTTTCTCATTTTCAGTTAAGTTGGTTAGTTTATTCAATTTACTAAAAATGTTCATGAAGATCACCTCATGAACATTATACAATAATTTACGCTGTTATTTCTATTCGATTTCCATCAGGATCTAAAATACAGCTCTCGTAATAACCATCTCCAGTGTTACGAGGTTCACTAACTATCTTGTATCCAGCATTTTTTAATGTGTTAGTGAGTTTATTAACTTTTTCAATACTGCCTACTGAAATAGCGAGGTGAATTAAGCCTATATATTGATCAATAGTATTATTTAGGCATGAAGGAATAGATGGCATCTGCATAAGCTCAAGTCTGGCACCTGATTCAAAGTTAAGAAAATATGATTCGAAGTTTTTCTTCGGGTTTATATACTTTTCTTCAGCAATACCATCAAAATAATCCATATAAAATTTTTTTAATTTCTCTATATCTGTAGTCCATATAGCTACGTGCTCGATTTTCATATTAACACATCCTTAATTTTAAAATATAGTACTTATATGTACTTGCTTAATGTATAAGCAATACCATCCTCTTCATTAGATAGAGTTATTTCATTAGCTACAGCTTTTAACTCATCTACGGCATTTTTCATTGCTACACCAATGCCAGCATATTTAACCATTGAGGCATCATTCTGTCCATCTCCGAAAGCAATCATTTCTTCTTTTTTATATCCCATAGGAATTAGTACTGTATCGAGTGCTTTAGCTTTATCAATACCTTTAGCTGTAAATTCGAAATAAAAAGGAGCGGTAAACATGCAGCTTAAGTTGTCTCTAAATGGTTCCATCATTTCCTTATAATGAGCCCGTAAATATTCAGGATCTCCTGCAGTTAAAATTTTATTTAATTGATAGTCAGCAAAGGCTGCTAAATCATCCTTTTCGCATAATTTAAATTTGCCTCCACGAGATTCATATTGAATTATATTAAAGGGTTCACCATTGTAATTTATTTCATTACTAAAAACATCATTAACATACATATAGTCATCTTTATCTATCATTGGTTTAACTTTAAATTTTTTCATATGTTCAAGTACAGCTTGTCCTTGCTTAACACTCATGGTTTCATTAAATAAAACTTTCTTCGTCTGACAGTCAACAACCTTAGACCCGTTAAATGAAATTAAAAGTCCATGATTTTCATTCATTTTTAATTCCATAGCAAAATCCATTAGGCCGGATGTAGGTCTTCCAGATGCCAAAATTAATATAACACCATTTTCTTGAGCTTCAATCAAAACATCTTTAGTCTTTTTAGTAATTACTTTTTTATTATTAGTTAATGTACCATCCACATCCATAATAATTGCTTTTATATTATTCATATATATCCCACCTTTATTTAATTATACGGACATTATTTTTATGAATAAAGAAGGTAAGGAAAAGATGAAGAATATTTATCAAAAATAATAAAATTTAATGAATAATAGATGAAACATTTCTATCATTTATTATTCATTAAATTCTTTATTGTGTAACAGAAAGTATGTAATAAAAGTGATATTTCTATGCCGAATAATACAAAATTTTATAGATATGGTATAATTGGAATATAATTCAAAACACTATTGGAGTTATATAAAAAATGTAAAATATCATGTAGGAAGATACTTCAAAGTAATAGGAATTAATATTATATTTAATTATAAAATTTTAGGGAGAATTATTATGAGAAATGCTAAAAAAATATATTTAGGCGCAGTTTTAGGAATAATTGTTATAGGAGCAAGCTTATTTTGGAATTTGCCAGCTTATGCAAGTAATATAATAAATGTTAGTGATTCTGGAACTTCTTTATCAAATGTATTAGCTTCAGCAAAGCCTGGAGATATTATTAATATTATTGGAACTATAAAATCAGAAGCTGTGGATGTACCTGCAGGAGTGACAATAACAGGAAAATCAGGTAATGGAAAAATAGACTTCTCTTCAACGGCTAGCTATTATTCTGGAAGAGGAATTTCAATTAAGACTGATGGCTCTACAATTACTGACTTGGATATTTATGGAGCGGCAGATAATGGAATTTACATTGAAGGTTCAGATAATAAGCTTATAAATTTAAAAGTTCATAATAACAAAAATTCGGGAGTACAATTAACAAAAGGAGCAACTAATAATACATTAACTAGTGTTTATTCATATAACAATGTAGATATAGAAGGGAATAGTGCTGATGGATTTGCAATTATATACAATGTAGGTCCATTAAATAAATTAGTAGATTGCACAGCTGAGGAAAATGCAGATGATGGTTATGATTTAACTTGTGCAGACGCTGGAATAGTGTTTATAAGATGTAATTCTATAAATAATGGAATTTCAAATGGAATAAAAGGTGAGGGCGATGGATTTAAGCTTGGAGATATAGGAAAAAATAGTATAAATGATGACGGGGAACTATGCTTACAACCATCAAGACATATACTTATTGATTGCACTGCAGAAGGAAATACAGAAGTTGGGTTCGATGGAAGGTGGCAGACTGGAGAGACAACAATGACAAGATGCATTAGCAGAAAAAATGATCAAGGTAATTATAGATTTCCTAATGATAATGTTGTAATAAATTAATTTATTACTATTACAATGCATTGTTTTAATCAAAAAAGGCTTGTTTAGGAATATAGATATGCGAATTTCATATTAAAATAGGGAGAAGATAGGTATGAATAAAAAATTTAAGGCTATAATGAGAGTTATGCTTGCACTAGGAATACTTTTTACTATAGAGCTGTCAGAAGCAAAGTATATCGAATTATTTACTACAGAAGCGTATGCTTCATCAGATTCTGCTGATAAGTTAAGAAGTTTAGAATTAGAAACTTCGGATGGAAATAGCTTGAATCTCTATGAAGATATTGGCTATGAGGATAAGTTATCGCATAATTTATATGTTGGAGATATATATTTTGCAAAGACTTCAGAGGATGATATTAAAATAAATAGTATAAGCGGATTAAGTAGTGATAATGTAAGAATTTTTATAGGAGACTCTGATAAGGCATATAAAGTAGGTGACAATCTTAATCTTTCGAAAGGGGCAATAACTATATTAAAGGTAAGAGTATATGAAGAAGCGTACAATAAAGATAAGTGTTATTCAACCTCTACTTATAACCCATATATGATTATTGTAAAAAATACTGCTGAAGTGGGAGAATAAGATAGTTAATTTATGCTAATAAAATTTATTGATAAAATGTAGGAATAGTCTTAGTTATGGAATTATGATTTTAAGGTATATTAAGGATACCATCTATTACTAGGTGGTATTTCCATTTACTAATATTAACTCACTTATATATAACGGTAATATTGAATGATTTTAAGTTTCTATTTTCTTTATTCCAATATAATTACTTAGAATGTTTTTGCTCGTTAGTATCTTTATTTTTATAATTATTAATATCTGATAATGAATTTTGCTCAGAATCTAAACTGTACTCACTAATTTTTTTAATATTATTTTCCATGTTTTTTTGTAACTTAGCTAGTCTTTGAGCACTTTCCTGTTTAAATTCATTTATTTTATCTATGGTTTTATATAATGAACGATATCCACCCAATAAAGAGTCTAATGCACCTAACTCGCCTTTAATATCATCACTTACTGTATTACTTGACATAACCTTATTAATGTCTAGAGGAGTATTATCGCCCATATATTGAGAAAAAGTTTCCTTTTTATCATCACCTTCATTGTAATATTGTTTTAAAGAATTACTTGCACTGTGTATAATGCTATATTCTAAATTGCTAATATTATTTGAAACATAATTAAAATCCATTGTTCTTGTTACAGCATCTACATTACCCAATACTATATTATTTAATCCTTGAGAATAACCAAGGCCAACTGATAATTGATCTGAATACTTACTACATATATCTTTAATGCCAGCTATATATTCTTGTTTTTCTTTTTCTAATTGTGCACTTTTTTTCATATCTTCAACTTTGGTTTTGTTTATAATATCGTTCATTTGATTTTTAGCATTTAAAATATTTGTCATGGTATTGTCAGCAGAATTTTCTTTTTTTTTCTTAAGATTTAATGATAAAACATTATTACTTTTTCTTGTAAAAAAATTATTAGCAGCCATAAATGTGTTTATAGAACTATTTTTTATTTTCATGTTTCCATCCCCTAACTCATTATCCTTATATTGTATTCTCGTATTATATTAAATTTACTTTAGTTGGTAATTAGTTTATATAATCTAGGAGATATTGATAATAATCAAATGATAAGATATTAAAAAATCATAGTGAAATATTGTCAATTAATAAAATTGTATTGACAGCATAGGTTAAATAGTATAATATAGTTCATTATTAAACAGTTTTGTAGTGAACTATATTGTATAAGGAGATTTTTTATGGATTATAATGATTTTAAAGTAAAACAGGCTGGTGAGGTAGTTCAATCGTTTATGAGGATTAGTAAAACCTTAGCAAAATTTACCCAGAAAAATGCAGAAAGTTTAGGTTTAACATTGCAACAATTAGGAGTTTTAAATATAATATATTCATTTCCATTAATAACGCTTAAAGAAATAACGGAGAAATTAGTAATTCCCAAAAGTACAGCTAGCGTGAGCGTTGATGAATTAGTTAATTTAGGATTAGTTCAACGTAAAGTATCAGAAAAAGATAGACGAGAAATTAATTTGATTGTAACGGCTAAAGGTAAGGAAACTTCAAAAAAATCAATTCAAAATCCCGTTTCATATATTGCTATGATTTCAGCACTGGAAAAAATATCACCAGAGGATATTAATACATTACTTCGTCTTCATGATGAAATATTAAAGTTTTTGTAGTTAAAGCAATAATCTGATATTCTAAGGATTTGGGACATATGATGTAATTCATTCAAGTATAAGTAAAGTAGTATTTAAGTCTTAAAGATGAGTTTTATAATATAGAAGTAGATTATATGGAGGGAAAATAGCCTGCAGCTCTAACTTGTGGCATTATCTGTAATATAATATACTTCTTTTTTATATGTATTTGAATCAAAAATTGCTTTTGATATTTAAGTAAAAAAACATTATAGACATTAAAATAATTTAATTTTCATTATAATTAAAAATATTTACAATTGACAAATAACTGACAAAATCTAATGATAATATTTGTACTAGAAGGAATAATTCTTGTCAATAATATTACCAAGAATACATTCTTTTAACAATTCAATGATAACGTTTAAAAAATAATAAAAACTTAATTATTTTAGTATAAAAATCACAAGAAATTAATAATATCATATTATATGTAAAAGAGGTGAGAAGGAAATGGGAAATATAATGAAAATTAATATGTATGTAGAATTGAAAGGAAAAAAAGATAGCAGATTGGAACTAAAAACAATAGAGGAATTTATTCAAGAATATAATAATTGGATAAAGAAAAACAATAGAGAGGATAAAATAGAGAATTATGAAAGGTTTTTACGTGCATAATTATTTTTAAAGGTGAATTAAGTAGAGATATTTAATTCACCTTTAATTTTTTGATTAAAAATAATTGATTATAAAAACATATTTAATAATAACTTTTATTGGTTGTTATATAACTTTTTAGGATTAATTTAGAAAGAATTATTTTATGTTACATAAATTGAAATAATATCATAAATATGATATCATAGGAATGCTATTGCTTAAATGGAAATTTATAAAATTAAGGGGAGATTTTATGATTAACAGGGGAGAATTAAAAAGACATGCTAAAGAGATGCTAAGAGGAAAATGGGGATTAGCTGTTGGCAGTATTATAGTTATCTTTTTAATACAAATTCTATTTAACGTTATTTCAAGTTTTACTAAAGAAAATACAATAATATTTATAATTTTGACTTTAGTGTCAATGGTGATTAGTTCGGCATTAAGTGTTGGAATGTTTACATTATCATTAAATTATGCATATGATGATAAACAGCCAGCATTTTTAGATATATTTTCGGGATTTAAAGTTATACATAAAGTAATAGGATTAAGTTTATTGCTCAGTATAATTATATTTATAGGAATGATTTTATTGATAGTTCCAGGTATTGTATTTAGCTTCATGTTTTCGCAAGCTTATTACGTTTTAGCTGATGATAACAGTAAATCTATTATTCAATGCTTGAAAGAGAGTGCAGCTATGATGAAAGGATATAAGTTCCAATATTTTGTGCTTTCTTTAAGTTTTCTAGGATGGATGATATTGGGGACAATTCCATTGGGAATCGGATTATTATGGGTAATGCCATATATGAATGTGACAGTTGCTTCATTCTATTTGAAGGTTAAAAAAAATTACTATAAATCTAGTATTGAATAAAAGGATAAATTTAATACTATTTTTATAGAATATTAAAAATGAAGTAAGAAAATATCCATAAAGCAATAGTAAAAAATATATAAGAGACCTCTGATTTTTAAGAGGTCTTTTTAGTTGAATGTTAATTATACGAGAAGTTTTTGCTAGATAATATCATGGTAAATTTGATTCGCTCTTGTTTTTTATTAAAAATATATATTGCGTGAAAGTGCCATTTTAGAGCTTGAAACAACATAATTTTCAAAAGGTAACATGATATAATAATCATGATAATATGATTTCTGATAAATGATAAATAAAGGCGCCGATTACCATATTAGAAATTATATTATTAAAAATATTGTTAAGTAAGGAGAGATAGAAATGAAAGTAAAGAAAATTTTAGCTACTTTAATGTTAACGATAACAATAATTGGAGGTGGTGCATTTGGAAGCATAACACCAGCATTTGCAGCAACAAATTATTATGTATCTACAAGTGGAAGTGATTCTAATTCGGGTATATCATCATCCTCTCCATTTAAAACACTAGCAAAAGCAATATCAAGTGCATCATCAGGTTCAACAATTTATGTGGCTAGTGGTACCTATAATGTTACATCTACTATTAAGCTATCAAAATCTAATTCTTCTGGTTCACCTATTAAGATTGTAGCACAAAGTGGAGAACCAGTAATAGATTTTAGTGGACAAAGCTACTCAGATTCAAATAGGGGATTTCAGATTTCAGGAAGTTATTATACAATACAAAATCTTAAGATTGTAGGTGCGGGAGATAATGGTATATATATTACTGGAGACCATAATACCGTAAAGTCGTGTGATATCACAAAATGTAGGGATACCGGACTTCAAATTAGTAATGGAGGATCGAACACTTATGTTTATGATGTAAATTCAACCTATAATTATGATCCTAAAACAAGTGGTGAAAATGCAGATGGATTTGCAGCTAAATTAAGTATCGGTACAGGAAATGTTTTTGAAAAATGTAATGCAGATTATAATTCAGATGATGGATTTGATCTCTACGATGCAGGTAATATAGTAAAATTTTATAACTGTGAAGCATCTCATAATGGTGTAGATGAAGGAAATGGTAATGGATTTAAAGTTGGTGGAAATTACTCGGCAGATAATCATTACCTTGAAAATTGTACGTCTACAGCTAATAAGCTTCGTGGATTTGATCAAAATAATAATACTGGTGCACTTACATTAATAAACTGCACAGGAGATGGGAATTATTCAAATTTCTATTTTAAAACAGCTCCAAAATCAGGAAAACACGTATTCACAGGCTGTATTTCGAAAAATGGAAAAGATAAAGATTATATTACAGGTGCAACTGTAACTAATTGTTCATTTAATCAATAATTGTTAACGTGTGTTAAGAAATTTAAAAGATAAACTTATTCTTATCTTATGTATTAAAAAAATATAATTAAGAATATTCTTAAGATATTCAAAAGAAGGTAATAGTTGAGCATATTTTTAAGTTATATATTAAAGGTTTACAATAAGATTGTTATAAAAGGAGAGATTATTATGAGTAAAAAAATTAAAATGATGGCATTTGCCGTAGGTGCACTATTATCAATTTCCAGCTTATCTTTAACAGGTGTACAAGCTAGCGCAACTTCAATAAGTGATATTTCAAGTATTACAACTTCAACAACTAGTGCGCAAATTCAATTGTCAGATGATAAGGGTAACATTAATGCAGCAAGTTTAAGCTCAACAGGAATGTATACTAACTTAGCTAGTGCAGCAGATAGTTCTTTCACAAATGCAGTTTATGTAGCTTCAAACGGTTCTTCTAGCAATAGTGGTACTTCCAGCAGTCCTTTAGATTTGGCAACAGCCTTACAAAAAATAGCCAATGGACAAGCGAAGGCGATTTTACTACAATCAGGAACCTATAAGTTTAATAGTCAATTTACTATTTCAGCTAGTGGAACTGCAGGTGATTACAATATATTAAAGGCTTGCAAAGGTGCAAGTGTAATATTAGATTTTTTAGGAGAAGCATATAATTCTAGTGACACTTCTAAAAATGATAGAGGTATACAACTTAATGGAAATTACTGGTATATTGAAGGCATAACAATAAAGGGTGCGGCAGATAATGGAATGATGTTATCAGGTAAGCATAATGTTTTAGAGAGATGTATATTCGATAGCAATAAGGATTCAGGGTTACAAATCAGCAGAAGCAGTTCGTCTATAACTAATTTTAACGATTTTCCAAGTGATAACTATATAATAAATTGTACTTCAAAAGATAACTGTGATCCAGCAACATATGAAAATGCAGATGGTTTTGCAGCTAAATTAACTTGCGGAAATGGAAACGTGTTCGATGGATGCATTTCTTATAATAATAGTGATGATGGCTGGGATTTATATGCAAAAACAGATACAGGTTCTATAGGTGTGGTTACAATCAGAAATTGTATTTCTATGAGAAATGGTAAAACAGAAGATGGAACTACTAAGTCAAGCTGCGACGGTAACGGATTTAAATTAGGAGGTTCTGGAGTTCCAACAGCTCATATAGCTACAAATTGTTTAGCAATACAGAACTTACACCATGGGTTTACAGATAATGATAATCCTGCTGCACTTCAATTAACTAATTGTACTGCTTTTGATAATAACCAAGGCGGCAGTAAGAATAATTTTAGCTTATATCGCTGTGATGGTGCTAATTTATCTAATTCTATTTCGTATACAACAAACAAGACTTCTGATAAGCTTCAAAATTTAACTGCTGATCATATTGTATATACAAATAGCAGTAAATGGTATAAAGTAACTAATAATCAAGCTATAGATACAAGTGATTCTTCTAAAAGAGGAGAAGTTATCTCAACAGGAACATCAGCTTCTGATTTTACAAATGCAACTATACCATCTGTAGGGACAAACTTTGACCAGTTATGGAGAAATAGTGATGGAACTTTAAACACAAAGGGTGTGGCTATAATATCTCCATCAAGCCAGTTTGGGACTTTTTCAGCAGATGGAGGAATAATAGGAGCAAGATTTTCTGATAATAATAAAGCAGCAGAGCTTGAAATAGAGTAAGTTAGTATAATTTAATTTTGATATTTATAGATTTCTATTTAAGCTTGTTCAAGTGATTTGTGGTGAGCATTTTGAACAAGCTTTTTTTAAAATTCTAAATTTGAAAAAAACTAAGAATAAATTATATATTTATATGCAATATAACATTACAGATATAATTAAAATAATTGTATGAATTGTGGGTGTTATAATGAAAATATTAAGAAAAACAATTACATTGATTTTAGTTGTTTTAGCTATCTTTACATTAATAAACTCTACCAAAGTTAAAACATTTACTGATTCAAATTTAAGAGATCGCAATGGGAAGACAGTTAATACTGCTGTTATATTTTTTAGAACTGATGATCCATACACTATGAGGATTGCAGAAAGCTTAGAAAATATTGAAAAAGATAATAAAAATAACATTAAATTTACCTTTTTTAATCCACAAAATAATATAGCTATACAAAATGAAATGATAGATTCTGCTGTCCAAGGTAATTATGATTTACTTATATTATATTTAGCAAAAAAAGAAAAAAACATTGTAGAAGATGTGATTCTCAAAGCCCAAGAAAAAAATATTCCGTTAATATTAATGAATATTCCTTCAGAAGTGGTAGCACAAGTTTCTAAACTTTATAGTAAAGCTGTTTTTGTAACACCAGATTCTAAGCAGGCAGGGATTGCCCAAGGGAAAATTATTGTTGATTTATGGAATAATAAGAAGAAGATAATAGATAAAAATGGTGATAATATACTACAATATATCATGCTAGAAGGGCCATCTGATGATTCTCAAGTAATTGATAGAACTAAATATTCAATTTCAACTATTAATAATGCAGGAATAAGAAGAGAACAGCTTGCACTTGTAAACGGTAATTGGTCAAGAGAGTTAGCTAAAAATTCTATTGATAACCTGTTTCTTAAACTTGATGGAAGTATTGAGGCAATAATCGCCAACAATGATGCAATGGCATTAGGGGCTATAGATGCACTACGAAAATACGGATATAATAGTGGTGATAAATTTAAAAATATAGTAGTTGTTGGCATAGATGGATTACCTGAAGCGAAAGATTTAATTGATAAAGGTTTTATGACTGGGACTGTTATTCAAGATCAAGATGTTGCCGCTAATCTGCTTTATACTGTTGGCATGAATTTAGCTAATAACTTAAATCCAATAGAAAATACAAGTTATAAGATTATTGGCGATGAAATTATAATTCCATATCCTTATAATACATATACAGGAAAAACAAACAATTCATAAGCTAGTAAGCTGAGTTTCTAGAATTTAGAAAAGCTCAGCTTAGTTATATAACTTAAGATTTAATTATAATTAAGATTTTTCTTTATTTTAGTGATACCTATTCTGCTAACAAATTCATTAAAAGGTTCATTTTCTAATTTATTTTCTTTAAAGAGTAGTATTATACTTTCAATAACTAAATGTGCGTCAGATGATTTAATTCGTAGATTTAGGTTTTCAGCAAAATTACCATCATCATTTAGTGTTCCACCAAGCCATATGGTAAATGCTTCTTCAGAGCCTTCTTCAGTTTTTATAATTGCACCTTGAAGACTTATATCAGCTATATGCTTCTGTCCGCAAGAGTTTGGACATCCGGTAAAATGAATACGGATTGGGGTATCAAGTTTAATTTTAGAGTCAAGGTATTCAACAACTTTTTTTGCTCTTTCTTTTGTTTCAACTATGGCTAAATTACAAAATTCTTTGCCAGTACAAGAAACTGTATATCCAATAAAAGCTTTTGGATCTGGAGATAAATGCTTGAAGACATCTTTTTCTAATAAGGAAGGCACATCTTCATTATTTACACCTGTAATAATTAAATTTTGCGATAATGTAGTTCTTATTTTACTATCTCCGTATTTTTCGGATATATGTGCAAGTTGAAAGAGTTCATCACTAGTGATTTCACCTAATGGTAGATTAACTCCAATATAACTTTTATCTTTTTGTTTTTGTGGATGTGCTCCAAAATAATATGCAGCATTCCAGGAAGATAATTTATCTTCACCACTATTTTGCATAACCCCAATGATTTCTATTAATTTAGCTAGAAATTTTTCTATGCCCCAGTCTGCTACTAAGAATTTTAAGCGTGCACGAGTACGTTTTTCTCTATATCCATAGTCTCTGAAAATAGTACACACACCTATTGTAACTTTAAGTACATCTTCAGGTTTTACAAAGATATCAAGCTTTTGTGCTAAATGAGGAGTAGCTGAAAGTCCTCCGCCAACCCATACGTGAAAACCAACTACTTCATTGCCATCAATATTTTTAATTGCAGGAGTGAAAGCAAGGTCATTAATTTGTGCATGAGCCGCATTATGTATGCTGGCAGATATTGATATTTTAAATTTTCTTGGTAAATTAGAAAAATCTTTGTTTAATAAAAAGAAGTTATTAACTTCTTCAATAATTTCAGTTGTATCTATAAGTTCATCTTTATCAACTCCAGCAAGTGGATTACCAACTATTGTTCTAGGACAGTCTCCACAAGCCTCAAAAGAACTTAAACCATATTCCTCTAGTTTTTTAAAGATTACAGGTAAATCTTTAACTTGAACCCAGTGAAATTGAACAGCACCTCTTGTGGTTACATTTGCAATTCCACGCCCATAGTCCTTGGCAATTTCTGCTAAAACCTTTGAATGCTCAGAACTCATAATTCCAGAATTTATACGTACTCTCATCATAAAATATCCTTCTCTTGGCTTTTGTTCGTAAACTCCAGCCCATTTAAATCTGTTCATATCTTCAGGAGTTATGGAACTATAACCTTCCTTTGAATATTTTTCTACAATGGTTTTAATTACATCCAAACCATCTTTTTCAAGCTTTATATGTTCGACTTCATTTAGTTTTTCATCTTTAGACCAAAATACTTCATAAGACATTTAATGCCCCCCTTATCTTATAGTTCATTTTTAATATATCCGTAGACTTTGCTTACTCCATCTCCAAAATATAAGAGATTATCAAATTTTGAAAAGTTTAATCTATCATCAGAATTTAAATATTCATTTAAAATAAGTCTGCCTTTAATAGTTCCTAAAATATTAGTGATACCTTTATAAGCATCATTTTCAATAATATCAGTTAAAGTACATTCTATAGCAATTGGACATTCTTCGATTATAGGCGTATTTATAATTAAAGACTTGACCGGTGTTAAGTTAATAGCATCAAACTTTTGAATTTCATGGCCAGACTTAGTACCACAAAAGCTAACTTCTTTTCTAAGTGAACGGTCAGGGATATTAATTTTTCATTTTCAGATTCCTCCTAAAAAGTTTGTATTTTAAGTAAATTAATTTATTTAACTATTTAACTTTATAATATAAAAGATTATAGTGCCGTGATATAAATCACTTAATTATCAGCTTATAGTGAAAAGCTTGTATAAAAATATATCTTATTAAAATGCAATTTATAAATTCAAGATATTACCATCTAAATTATTATTGTGTTTAAGGTGATATTTATATTGTTTAATTATTCATCGCATTTTACAGCAGAATTTTCTTCCTGCTTGATGCCTCGCCAACTCGATAAATATGTATCATATAGATTAAAGCAATCGATTGAAACTCAAGGGGGGGAAGTTATGCTTAATACTGAAGTAAAAGAAATATTAGGTGAAGGTAAAGTTCAAGGCTTTATTACAAAATCTGGAGTTCAAGGCACCTGTGATATGGTTATGTTCTCTACGGGGATTGTGCCAAATATTCAAATCGCACATAATACTGAAGTGAAGGTAAATAAGGGAATAGTAATAAATAATAGAATGGAAACAAATATAAAGGATATATTTGCAGCAGGAGATATATCTGAATTTAATGGGAAAGTTTACGGTTTATGGAGTATAGCAATGCAGCAAGGGAAAATTGCAGGAGCAAATATATGTAATCAGAATTTAATTTTTGAACCACCTGCACCTGGTACTTCATTTGATGCTTTTGGTATATCTGCATTTTCACTTGGAGATATTGAAGAAAATCAAGATACAAATTCAATAGTTGAAAAAATAGATGATGAAAATAGATATTATAGGATATTTATTCGTAATAATCGTGTTATTGTTACTATTGTATTAGGTAATGCTAAAAAGTTTATGGCTCTCAAAAGTATTATTGAAAAAAGTTGGAGGCTAATTCATCTAATTATTCAATAGATAAAATTATTGAAATGCTTATAAACAAAAACAAGTAAAAACTTATTGTATGAGAATCATGCTCAGCTAATATAGGTATATTTTTATTTCAAAATGTATATATTAAGCTTTAGGTTAATTCTTTCTATAGAGTTTCTTAAGTAAAATATAAAAAATGGAGGAATAAACATGAAAGAACTAAAAAATGGTGTATATTGGGTTGGAGCTACTGACTGGAAAATTAGATATTCTCATGGATATGAATTATCCACTCATAGAGGAAGCACCTATAACTCGTATCTCATTAAAGATGAAAAAACTGTTCTTATAGATACCGTATGGGAACCGCTAACCGACAGATTTTTAGAGAATTTAAGTGAAGTTACTGATATTTCAAAAATTGATTATGTCGTTATGAATCATGGCGAGCCAGATCATTCAGGAGCATTACCGGCAATAATGGAGTATATTCCTGATGTACCTGTAATAGTATCAAAAAAGGGATTAGAAACTGCAAAAAGATATTATCAAAAGGAATGGAATTTTAAGGTGGTTTCTACAGGAGATAAAATAAGCATAGGTAAAAATGATCTTACATTTATTGAAGCTAGTATGCTCCATTGGCCTGATAGTATGTTTACATATCTCAGTGGAGAAAATATATTATTTCCTAACGATGCATTTGGACAGCATTATGCATCCTCAAGCATTTTCAATGATGAGGTAGATGAAGCAGAAGTTTATCAGGAATCTCTTAAATACTATGCCAATATTCTTACTCCTTTTAGTAAATTTGTAACAAGAAAGATAGATGAACTTAAGAAACTTGGAGTTCCAATAGATATAATAGCACCAAGTCATGGTATTATTTGGAGGAAAGATCCTATAAGGATAGTAGAAAAATATTATGAATGGGCAGCTGGAAATTCAGAAAAAAGTGCAGTAATTGCATACAATTCCATGTGGGGAGCTACTCATAAAATAGCTGAGTTTATAGGTAAAGGTCTAGGTGAAGGCGGAATAGATTACAAAATATTTAATGTTGCAACAGCAGATAGAAATGATATAATAGCAGAAATTTTTAAGGCAAAAGGAATAATCCTCGGATCATCAACCGTTAATAATGGACTATTAACCTCTATTTTACCACTTATTGAAGATTTGATGGGATTAAAATTTATTAATAAAATTGGAGCTTCCTTTGGTAGTTACGGATGGAGTGGAGAATCACCAGATATACTTTCAGAGTATTTGACAAAGGCCAAAATTAAAGTTATAGAGAATGGTTTGAAATTTAAGTATATGCCTAGCGATGAAGAACTTGAAGAGTGTAGAACTTTTGGAAAGAATTTTGCAAAGAAAGTACTTGAGGAATTTTAAAAGCCAAAAAATTATTTCAAATCCATATTAAAAGAACATTATAAGGTTCTTTTTTGTTGTTTGTAATATTAATGCTCCTAAGAAAAAATTTAATTTCTAAACGTAATTTTACTGTTATTTGATTCTAATCACATTTTATTAAAAACAATAAAGCTATAATTAGGCCAAAGGATATAGATAAGCAAATTATAAACTTGATTTATACATGGAATAATTATCTATTAAAGTTAAACTTTCATGTGATTTTGGTAAGCTACCACATAAGTCTAAGTTTAAAGTTGGATATCTATAAATAAAAATAAATCTTATGAATGAACAGTGAAATTTAGGAGGAATTAATATGAAAATTATTTATTTTAGTCAAACAGGAAATACAGAAAAGATGGCAAATTTAATTTTAGAAGGCATTGAATCTGAAGGTAAAAAAGCTGAATTAGCAGAGGTATCAAGTGTATCACTTGAAGATGCGAAAAATGAAGAAATACTTATTTTACGATGCTCGGCTTATGGAGCAGAAGAATTGGATGATGCTGAGATGGAACCTTTTGTTAAATCATTAGAAGGAAATATACAAGGTAAAAAGGTCGCACTTTTCGGCTCATGGGGATGGGGCAATGGTGAATGGATGAAAGAATGGGAAAAGAGAATGGAGTCATATGGAGCTTCATTAATAGGTGAAAGCTTAGCAGTTCAAGAATCTCCAGAAGGTGAAGATGAAGATAAATGCGTAAGTTTTGGAAGGTTAATAGCAAAATCTTAATAAGGTTTAAATTACTTACATTAATTTAATTATGAATATTTTAATTTACTAAATGTTTAAAACAGTCATGAATATAAATATACATGGCTGTTTTAGTTTACTCATTATTTAATGAAATTACTTGGTAACTTATGATACATACTTTTTTATTGGCTAGGAATATCATAAATTATAAGTGATGAAGGAGGAATATTTATGACAAGATATGAAGTACAAAGAGGCTTTTTAAAATCTAATTTTAGAGAGTTTAAAAATATAAAAACTGATAAAATGAAGGGAATACCTCAGCCGCCTGCTATTAAGGTTTACAATTCATCCTCTAATATTATTGATCTTCCAACTATCAATGAAAAAGTTGTGGAACACTCGAGCATTTATGAGTGTATAAAGAAAAGAAGAAGTACAAGATTTTATGCTGATAAATCGATGAGCTTGGAGGAATTATCTTATCTTTTATGGGCTACTCAGGGAATTACTGAAATCAATAAGGCAGGTCTTACTCTAAGGACAGTTCCTTGCAGTGGTGCAACTCACTCATTTGAAACATATTTATTTATCAGTAATATTGAGGGTATTGAAGAAGGTGTATATAGATACCTTCCAGTAGAGCATAAATTATTATTCATGCTTAAATTAGATGAAATAGATAATAAAATAGATGCAATTACTTTGGAGCAGCCATTTGTACCTAATTTTGCAAAGAAAGCTGCAGTATTATTTGCATGGAGCACAACACCATATCGTTCAGAATGGAAGTATGATATTACAGCTCATAAAAAGATATTAATAGATGTCGGTCATGTATGCCAGAATCTTTATTTAGCAAGTGAATCTATTGGAGCAGGAACATGTGCCATAGGTATATATGATCAGAATATGATAGATAGACTTTTAGGCTTAGATGGTGATGAAGAATTTATAATATACCTTGCAGCTATTGGTAAAAAACAAGAATAAAAGAATAACAAATTTTAGAATTTGACTGAAATCACATTATATTTAAATGAAATAACTTAAAATAATCTTACAGAGAGTAAACATTACCTTAGAAATTTTACTGATAAGATAATAGAAATATAAATGAATTAAATTTATAGCTTAACAGAAAATACTAATGATTTAAAAGATTGTGTATACAAGGAAATAATTTTGTTTAAATTACCATTAATATAAATTCAAATAGGAGGAATGGAAAATGAACACTACAAAAATTAAAGAGTTAACTGATGTTTTAGAAAAGTTAAATCAGGGTGGAGTAACAGAAGATTTAAGAAAAGAAGCTTTAGATATAGTTTCTGATATAAATCCAATTGAACTATCAATTGCAGAGCAAAATTTAATAGAAAAAGGAATGAACCCTCAAGATTTAAGGCATCTTTGTGATATTCACATGGAGGTACTAAAGGGTGAACTTGATAAAATTAAAACAAAAATTGGACCAGGGCATGTTGTGGATACATTTATTGCGGAACATGAAAAGATTCTTGGATTTTTAACAGAACTTGAGGAAATTAATTTTAAAATTCAAAAGTCTGAAAGCTATGAAAGCAGCATAAAAGAATTTGAAGAATTGAAAATTGTCATTGATAATATATTAGATGCAGAAAAGCATCATCTAAGAGAAGAACAGGTATTGTTTAGTGAGATGGAAGATAGGAAAATTACAGGGCCAACTAGAATAATGAGAATGGAACATGATGATTTGAGAGCGAAGAAGAAATTTTTAAAACAAATAGCAGAAAAGGCTTCTGAATTAAATTTTAAAGAAGTAAAAGAAAAAGTTGATGATACAGCAAAATATATAGTATTTAATTTAAGAGATCACATATTTAAAGAAAATTATATTTTATATCCAACAGCAATAGAAGCCATAAAAGATAATGAAATATGGAATGATATGAAGAGAAGATGCGATGAAATAGGATATTGTGGTTTCACACCTGAAATATAATGCATTTAGCAATTATAAAAAATGAAGGAAATATAGAGTTTACAGCCAAAGAATTAAAAGTATTATCGATTATATAAATTAAACAACAAAATATTACATAGCAAAATACAGGAAGATTTTCTGTTATTAAAAATGCTATACTCCTCATATAAAATAAATTTTTGTATGAGGAGTTGTTTATATTATGAATAAAATTGGAATTATAAATTGTTATACAGTTATTATTCTGGAGGTGCTAATATGAAAAATAATCGTATGATACTTGATGAGGAAAAGTGGAAAGCGACAATAGATTGTGATAAGCAATATGATGGTTTATTTTACTATGCAGTAAAGACAACTGGTATTGTATGTAAACCATCTTGCAGAGCTAAAGCTCCATTAAGAGAAAATACATTATTTTTTAATAATATTAGTGATGCTTTAGAAGAAGGATTCAGGCCCTGTAAGTTATGCAGACCGGATATAATTGAGTATAATTATGAACCGAATAAGGAATTAGTTGAAAGTGTAAAGGAAAAATTAAATAAAAACTATAATGGCAACATTGACCTTAAAGCTAGTTCATATGAAGTAGGTATTAGTACAAGTCATTTAACGAGATTATTTAAAGAATTTTATGAAATTTCTCCAATACGTTATATTGTTAAATTAAGAGTAGCTAAAGCAGCTGAATTGCTTGGACGGTCAGATACAAGTATTCTTGAAATTGCCTATGCAACTGGATTTAAAAGTCTATCTAACTTTTATAAATTTTTTAAAGAGCAGACAGGTTATACACCAAATGAATATAGAAGAGGTGGAGGAGGTTTGTAGTGTACATATATTTTTATGAAACAAGTATTGGTAAAATTGGTATAAGTGAAAGGAGTGGAAAAGTTACTAATTTGTATTTAAAAAATGACAAACTACCTCAAAATATTCAAGTGTATGAATCTCCCATACTAAAAGCAGCAGCTAAGCAACTTGAAATGTACCTTTCCGGTAATCTAAAAGAATTTTCTATACCCTTTGAACCTGATGGAACAGCATTTATGAAGCAAGTTTGGATAAGTCTTTCTGAGATACAATATGGTAAAACAGTAAGCTACAAGGATATAGCAGTGAAAATAGGCAGACCTAATGCTGCACGTGCTGTAGGACTTGCAAACAATCGGAATCCAATTCTAATATTTATCCCATGTCATCGTGTCATAGGAATAAATAAATCACTTACAGGCTATCGTGGAGGAATTGAGTTAAAAAAGAAACTACTTGAAATGGAGAATAAAAAGATATGGAGTTTTTTGAATATGGACAAAAAGAGATAGAATATTTAATAAGTAAGGATAAAAAACTTGGGGCAGCTATTGAAAAGATTGGTATGATAAAACGTGAGATTAATCCAGAACCATTTACTGCACTTGTTTCAAGCATTGTTAGTCAGCAGATTTCAAAGAAGGCAGCAGAAACTGTATGGAACAGACTGTGTAGTCTACTTGGAAACATTACGCCAGAGAGTATTGCACAAATGACCCTGTCTGAAATTCAAGGTTGTGGTATGACTGTAAGAAAAGCTGAATATATAAAGGGAATTGCAAATGCTGCCATGATTGGTGAAATAAATTTTCGTACACTACATACTTTAACTGATGAAGAGATAATAAAAAAGCTTTCTGCACTTAATGGGATTGGTATTTGGACTGCTGAAATGCTGCTGATTTTTTCGCTCTGTCGTCCTGATGTGGTAAGCTATGGAGATTTAGCCATCAGAAGAGGAATGATGAGATTATACGGACTTATAGACCTTCCAAAGGAAAAGTTTAATAAGTACAGAAAAATATATTCACCGTATGGATCTGTTGCTTCATTATATTTGTGGGAACTATCTCATGTCATAGTTAAATAAGGAAAATACATTAGAGGTATATTATACTTTTTATCATTTTAAATAGATGGGAAGCTATTGGATCTTGTATAAAAAATTTAATAGAAATGTCATCTAAAATCACATCTAGAATTGTGGTATTTGATTTCAATCACATCTTATTAAATTTAATAAAGTTATAATTAACTAGAAAATAAATTTTAAAATACATAAGAAAAATTAGGAGGAAGCAATTATGTCAAATTTTGCAGCAACTGTAGATGCGAGAATATATGAACCTAAAGATAAACATCCAATTATTTTTAAGATTTTTGAAAACTTAAGCTCGGAACAAAAAATGGAACTTATAAATGATCATGATCCACGTCCATTGCATTATCAATTTATAATGGAGCTTCCAGAACAATTTGAATGGGAGTATCTAGAAGAATGACCTGAAGTATGGAGAGTTTCCATCACAAAGAAATAGGTCGTTTTATATAAATGTAGATAATAAAAATCTAAGTAAAAAAACTATCTCGATTTATTTTGAGGTAGTTTTTTTGCGCTAGCTATTTTTTATAATTATAAATTTAGCAGGTAGCGTGAATCGAGAACTGAATTTAGTAGCTTTTATTATTTAAGATGCTATTTTATATAATTTTTAAAATTTGATTGAAATCATATTGTATTTATTTTGCTAAGGATATAATGAGCTCATGAATTAAATAAAACAAATTCAAGAGAGCTACATTTGAAAATGAAAAACTAAAGAAAAGCGAGGAGATTTTAATGATAGACGATAAGGAGACTTCAAATGATAAGTGGAAAGGGTTTAAAGATTTCAAAGTATTTAAAACAGTTAAAGAAGATGAGGTGGTTACATCCTTCTATTTAGAAGCATTAGATGGAAGTAAATTGCCACAGTTCGCAGCAGGACAATTTATAGCTGTCAGAATTAAAAATGAAGATAATACTTTTACTAAACCCAGACAATACACATTGTCCATGAATTCAAATGAGGAATTTTATAGAATAAGTGTAAAGAGAGAAGAGAATGGTTTCTTAAGTAAGAAATTATGTGATGAGATAAAGGAAGGAGATAATCTTCAAATAACTGCACCTCTTGGAAAGTTTGTATTAAAAGATAGTGAAAAACCACTAGTTTTAATAGGAGGAGGAATTGGAATAACTCCAATGCTTACAATGGCTTATGATGCAGTAAATAGTTATAGAGAAATACATTTTATTTATAGCATACCTAATTCAACACATCATAGTTTTAAAGAGGAAACAGCAAAATTACATAATAATAGTAACTTCAAAAGTACTGTATTTTATACACGACCTATTGAAACTGAGGAATTGGAAAAAGATTTTGATATAAGAGGTAGAATATCGAAGGAATGGATGTTGGACAACCTTCCAAAGGATGGAGAGTTTTATTTTTGCGGGCCAGTACCATTTATGAAAACTATTTATCATAATTTAATAGCAATGGGAGTTAAAAAGGAAAATATAAACTTTGAAATGTTCGAAGCAGGAGTAGATATAACAAAAGAGTAAAAAACAATAAATAACCAAGGAGGAAATAGATTATGTTTAATAATATAAAGGATGAAAATAATACTTTTAAGAATTTAATAAATGGAGAATGGGTTAGCAGCAGAAGCGGTAACTTTGTAGATATAAGATCGCCATTAGATAATTCATTGTTAGGCAGGGTTCCAGCAATGATAAAAGAGGAGGTGGATATCGCAGTACAAACTGCAAAAGAAGCTCAAAAGAAGTGGAGTAATGTAACAATAAATGAAAGAGCAGAAATATTATACAAAGCATCAGATATTCTATTAGAAAATATAGATGAATTATCGGAACTTATGATGATGGAAATTGCTAAGGATAGAAAAAGCTGTAGGTCAGAAGTATCTAGAACTGCAGATTTTATAAAGTTCACTGCAGATACAGCAAAGAATTTATCTGGTGAAAGCATTCCAGGAGATAGTTTCCCAGGTTTCAAGAATAATAAAATGTCAATTATAAAAAGAGAGCCATTAGGAGTTGTACTTGCAATATCTCCATTTAATTATCCAATAAATTTATCAGCTTCTAAAATAGCACCAGGATTAATGGCAGGAAATTCAGTTATATTAAAACCTGCAACTCAAGGGAGCTTGTGCGGATTATATCTAGCAAGGGTATTTGAAAAAGCAGGAGTTCCAGCAGGAGTACTAAACACAGTTACAGGTAAAGGAAGTGAAATTGGGGATTATATTACCACTCATAAAGGTATAAACTTTATTAACTTTACAGGCAGCACAGAAATAGGAACTAGAATTTCTAAGATGACTAGTATGGTACCACTTTTAATGGAATTAGGAGGCAAGGATGCTGCTATAGTTTTAGAAGATGCTGATTTAGAATTAACTGCAAGTAACATTGTTGCAGGTGCATATTCCTATTCAGGTCAAAGATGTACAGCAGTAAAGAGAATTTTAGTAGTAGATAAAGTGGCAGATAAATTATTAGAAAAAATTAAAGAAAAGATGAAGAAGCTTACTGTAGGAAATCCTCTGGAAAGAGATGTAGATATAGTACCACTTATTAGTTCTAAAGCTGCAGATTTTGTTTATGGATTAATGGAAGATGCAAAAGAAAAAGGTGCAGATTTAGTTGTAGGAGGGAAAAGAGAAGGCAATTTAATTTATCCAACGCTTTTTGATAATGTTAAAACAGACATGAGACTTGCATGGGAGGAACCATTTGGTCCAGTACTTCCAATTATAAGAGTAAAGGATAAAGATGAAGCTATAGAAATAGCAAATAAATCAGATTATGGACTTCAAAGTTCTGTATTTACAAAAAACATAAATGATGCATTTTATGTAGCTGATAAGTTAGAAGTAGGAACAGTTCAGGTAAATAATAAAACAGAAAGAGGTCCAGATAATTTCCCATTCCTTGGAGTAAAAGCTTCTGGTATGGGGACTCAAGGAGTAAGATACTCAATTGAAGCTATGTCTAGACCTAAAGCAACTATAATAAACTTATCAATAAATAATTAAGAATAATGCAAGAATGAAATGATTAAGAAGAAATCATTATCTTAATATTTAGTACATGCTCAAAAGATAGTTAAACTTATCTTTTGAGCATTTTTTATATGTATTTGATTTGAATCACAGTTTGTTAAAGCCAATAAAGTTATAATAAATTTAGAAGTTAGATAAAAATAAATAATAAAAATTAGAGAAAACTAATTAATAGTTATAGAGTCTTATGGTATATGACATAGAGGAGGTATAAACAATGAATACATTTAATAGTAATCAAAAAATTGGAGAGATAGTAAACAAGTTTCCAAATGCTGCAGATATATTTAAGGAATATAAAATCGATTTTTGCTGTGGTGGAGATAGACCATTAATTAAAGCGATAAAAGAGCAAAGGGTTAATGAAGCAGAATTATTAGAAAGAGTAAACAATGAATATGAGAAAATAAAAAGTAATCCTTACTCAAAAGATAGGGACTGGATGCAGGCACCGCTTGATGAATTAGTTGATCAAATTATAAATGTACATCATGCTTATCTTTATGAGAATCTTCCTAAAATAAGTGAGTTAACAACTAAAATATTAAGAGTACATGGAGAACACCATCCTGAACTTTCAAAGGTTCATAAGTTATTTCATACAATTAAAATGGAATTAGATGCTCATTTAATTGAAGAAGAGACAATCCAATACCCTGCAATCAGGAAATATTTAACAAGTAACAGTGACGCTGATTTAGATAAGGCAATAAATATAATTAATAAGCTGCAAGATGAACACACTGGAGCTGGAAATATACTTAAAGAACTAAGAGAGATAACTAATGATTATGAGGTTCCAGCTGATGGATGCACTACTTATAGATTAACCTACTCTAAGCTGCAAGAAATGGAAGCAGATATATTTAGAAAATAATATATTATTTCCAAGGCTTTATGAATTAAAGAAATAATCTACAGTACCAAATTTCAACTTAGACTTATGTGATAACTTACCGAAATCATAAATATTTTTATTCCGAAAAACTATAAAAATGTCGTTGAAGGTTCTAAGCTGCAGGTTGCATCCACTTTAGCATGCTCCAACTTTCAGTTT
>NZ_LZZL01000034.1:0-57145 GCF_002006495.1 Clostridium sp. BL-8 | reverse complement strand
TAAAAAGTTTAATCTTAGCTTACTCAAATAAAAATTGCTGGTTTACTTAAATGTATTTATTGTTTTCTGTTCAATTTTCAAAGACCATTCTTCTTATAACCACGTTATAAGCTTTTTTATTGTCTGCCGTTTCTGACAGCTTACTTAGTATATCATCGCTTTTTAACTCTGTCAACAATTTTTTCAAACAACTTTTAAACCTTTGTTTGATTTGTTTTTTCAGCCACTTTTTCTTTCACTCAGCGACGTTGTTTATCTTAACATTAATAATATATCCTGTTATTTTTTATTTATACTATCAAATATATTTATTTTTATATTTCGCAATAATTCTTCAACTTTCTAATATTTATGTATCTAGATACGCTAGAATTAGTTGTCGCACAAAGTTTCTGATATGACTGCTTCTTAACTAATTATTGATGATTTAAATTGTCACTACAACTTACTGCACTTTAAGCATTAATATTTGATGCTTAATAAATGCATAGTTAGTCATACTCCCTACTAAATTTTATTAATAAAAAAGAATCTTTGTGTGATACAAAAATTCTTTTCTATATAATTATTTAATTATTATTTCTTAAGGTAAATCCTTTTATGATTAATGTTGCCCAATCGCTATTGGAATTTTCAATCCAATCGCATTGGATATCTAGAAATTTAAGCCAAGCATTAAGCCCATAACTTTTTTTACTTACATTTGGTGATTTTCTACCATGTATTTCTTTAATATCTTCTAATAATTTTGTTTGTTCTTCCTTTTCTAATTCTTTATTTAATAATTGTTTTATAATTTCTAAAGATTCCGTGTAAGCTATAGCATCTCCTAAATATAATTCATCAGCATATACTTGCCTTTCCTTATTTAACAAATCACTTATTTCATTAATTTCATCCTTGTTAGATAAGTAATGTTTAGCTCTTCGTAAAGCTTCTATATCACTATCTAATTTATTTATTGTTTTTTCTAATTTTTCAAATCTCATCGTATATTACTCACTTTTCTTATTTATTCATTTAATTGCTTAATAAAAGTCAACTTATTATAACACTAAACTTTGCTATATATCTATTTAAAATTTATAATATCAAAAATATGTCACCCTTACAATAATATATTTAGTGAGAGTTTTTCATAATTTTATAAACCTACTTTATTTTCACATTAATTCCATCATAAAGATATTTCAAATATTCTACATTTACATTATTATTTATTAGCTTATCGATCCTGGCTTTTGCTATTTTCATTGTATCCTTTGCTTCACTAAAATCTTTATCCTTAATGCAATTACTTGTATAAGTTAGCAAATAATCTATTTTTAAAACATCTTCTGCTAAATCTTCTCTATCTTCATTAACTAATTCAACTAATAAAGAATATATCTTAGGAGAAGTTGTTGCTTTAGTATCCTTTAAAATATCTGTATTTCTACTCGTTTTTTTTGCCATAAATATAAACACCTCATTTCTAGACGATTATAACATTCAAATTTATATTTTTCTAGAAATAAACAACATGAATTTAGTTTTATCCATTACTAACTAATATAGTTACTTAAATAACTATATTATTAATTTGTAAATTTATTGATTTCATTATTCTTATTTAATATTATCTACAAATACAAGGCCAGTTAATTCAAGGCGTTTCACAAATTCTTTATCTCTTTAATTAGTATATTTTGTATTCTAATATTGTCAACTTTACTTAAAAAATTAAAGTTGACAATCATTTTTGATATATATATTATTAATAAAAAGGAGTGATTTATATGAATCTCAAATTATTACCAATAGAAATTACACTAATAGGGATGTGTGCAGCACTTATGGTTATTTTTTCTCAATTTTCAGTTCCACTTCCATTCACATCAGTACCAATTACTTTTCAGATCTTTGGATTAGTACTTATTTCAATAATTGTAGGTGCTAAAATCGCAACAATTTCTCAAATCATTTTTATTCTGTTAGGCTCTATCGGCTTACCTGTTTTTGCAAACTTTAGCGGTGGTTTTAGCATAATTTTAGGACCAACAGGTGGATATATACTTGGATTTGTTTTTATGGCATTTTTAGTTGGACATGCCTCAAATAATCAAAATACTGTAATATTGTTTATTGCATCGTATATTAGTTTATGTATTGACTATATTATCGGAACACTACAGCTAAAAATTGTAACAGGCATAAGTTTAAAAACCTCAATTATTGCAGGTGTATATCCATTTATAGGTAAAGATATTATTATTCTTTCTGTAGCTATCTTCCTCGGATTAAAAGTAAGAAAAAAAGTTAAAGGTAGATTTACTAGAAATGTTATTGCTTAGGCCGCATCATATAAATTGCATATTTTTTTACAGAGGATTAGGTTACAATAAAAAATTTGTCACTGAAATGGATATGATTTTAAATTTTCTAAAAAATAATCATGAGTCTCAGATCAAATTTATTATCAAATGTGATGTTTTATGTTCTAATTGCCCTAATAAGCAAAAAGATAATACTTGTATAACAGAGGAAAATGTAGAAAAGATAGATTATAATGCTTTAGAGGTATATGGACTCAAAGAATATAGAGAATATACATTTAATGAAATTTTGGAAAATATTTATAAGAATTTTAATAGTAATAAATTTTATAAAATATGTAATTCATGCAATTGGTATAAAAATGGAGTATGTAGTGAAAATATTATAAAAGATCAGATAGACTCATGGAGCTTATAACATAGATTTACGTATATAAAAAGAAACTAAAGCTATTGCTTCAAGTTTCTTTTTTGCTTCTTTATTTATCATTTTATGACTAAAATTTTATCCCCATTCTTTTGAAATATATATTCTACTTTTTCTATCTTAACTGTATAAGCTGCATTATAATGATTAATGATTGGCTGAAGTAAGCTTGACTCATTTGCATCAAGATCTAAAATTGGAAATATGCGAATTTCCTTACATATTCTAAGCATTTCATCAATAGCTTTTATATGAAAATCTAGCCCCAGCTGAGTATAAAGTAATAAAAAATGTGAACTAAGTCCAATATCAAAATATTTATCTTGAAAATTAGTTTTATTCGGTAGCTCATGAGAAATATACCTATTTTCTTGTCTTCCTTTTTCAAAATCATTTAGAAATTCATACATTGCTCTCATTCTAATCTGCTCTAAATCTTCTACGTCTCTTATACTTGTCCAAATAAAATTCTTTTTGTTTTCTTTAGTTTGTTTCATTACAACATCTTTTGTTTCTTCTATTCTATTCAATAATTGTTCTTTATTAAATTCATAAATTGGATCAAATGATATTACAGTATTATTTAATTTTTTCATTTCAGCATTAAAACTTGCAGGTCCATCGCCAAAGCTTGCAATAGATTTTTTCAAATCATCATCTGTTAATGAAAACATTGTTTTATATTCCTCTAATGTTCTCCCCCATGGAACTACTTTTGATAACTCAAATGACATTTTTTCTTCACTCCTTTTTTATCCTTAATTCAAAAATTTACGAGGCAATTTATCATTTCTCTATATACATTTTCAATTATATATGGATCTAAATTATTTTGATTTGTTAATTATCTTTACATTCTGATAATAAAGCAAATCACTTCGTCCCTAAAGTATTGAACGAAGTGATCTTCTGCATTTAAATTTTAATACTTAAACTATATTTATAATTAATTAGCCCATTTTAGTTATACACTTATTGCTATTATTTAAAAATTTATTTAATTAAACCCCATTTTTAAATCTTTTACAAAATCAATTACTACTTCTTTGCCTTCTGCCATTCTCTTAACTATTGCGCTACCTACAATTACCCCATCACAATAATCTTTTACTTCCTTAACTACTTCCTTTGAAGAAATTCCAAACCCAATGCACATTGGAATCTCAACAATTTTTCTAACTTCAGCTAAATATTCATGAGTTCCTTTATCCAAAGATTTTCTTTCACCAGTTATACCATTTGTGGATACACAATATACAAAACCTTTTGCCCCTTTGGTTATTGCTGCTATCCTATCTCTAGACGTTCTAGCTACTAATGGAATTAGATAAATACCATTTTCTTCGCAAACTTTATCAAGGTCGCCTCTTTCTTCAAGTGGAACATCTGGAACTATAAGTCCATCTACGCCACTTTTTGCTGCAGCTTTAAGAAAATTCTCTATTCCATTAAAATATACAACATTAAAATACACCATTAATACAATTGGTACTTCACACTTTTCTCTTATTAGCTCTACACATCTAAATATATCTTTTACTTTCGTTCCATTTTGTAGTGCTTTAGTATATGCATTTTGTATTACTGGACCATCAGCAAGAGGATCTCTAAAAGGTACACCAATTTCAACTACAGTTGCCCCTTCTTTTTCTAAAGACACTACTAAATCAGCTGTTTCTTCAACTGTGAAATCTGCTCCACATGTTACAAATGGTATTAGAGCTTTTTCATTATTCTCTTTTTCCTTATTGAATGATATATCTATTCTATTCATTATTTTTCACCTAGATATGCAAGCACCGCATCCATATCTTTATCTCCTCTCCCTGAAATATTAATAATTATGATTTTATCACTATCAAGTGTTGGTGCTAGTTTTTTAGCATATGCTACAGCATGGGATGATTCTAGTGCTGGTACTATTCCCTCTATTCTCGTCAAATACATAAATCCATCTTCTACTGCTTCTTCATCTGTTATACTTGCATACTCTGCTCTATTAGTTTCAGCTAGATATGCATGTTCTGGCCCAACGCCTGGATAATCTAGACCTGCAGATATTGAATATGCTTCTAGTACCCCTCCATCATTATCTTGAAGCACATAACTTAACATTCCATGTAAAATTCCTTTTTCTTTTTTTGTAATAGTTGCTGCATGTTCTCCAGATTCAATACCTTTACCAGCTGCCTCAACTCCGATGAGGCCTACTTCTTTATCGTCAATAAATGGATAGAATATTCCAATTGCATTACTTCCACCACCTACTGGAGCTAAAATATAATCTGGCAATTTTCCTTCGAGCTCTAAAATTTGCTTTCTTGCTTCATCACCTATTACTCTTTGAAAATTTCTTACCATAGTTGGATATGGATGCGGTCCGGCAGCTGTTCCTAAAACGTAATATGTGTCTTCTACATTTGTAGCCCAATATCTAATTGCCTCAGTTACTGCATCATTTAACGTTCTTACTCCATTTAATACTGGAACAACTTCTGCACCTAAAAGTTCCATCTTTTTAACATTCATAGCTTGCCTCTTTATATCTTCTTCTCCCATGAATATCTTACACTCCATGCCAAATTTCGCTGCCACTGTAGCTGTTGCAACACCATGCTGTCCTGCACCAGTTTCTGCAATAACTTTCTTCTTCCCCATCCTTTTAGCTAACAGGACTTGACCAAGAGCATTATTAATTTTATGGGCACCAGTATGATTTAGATCTTCCCTCTTTAAATAAATTTTTGCTCCCCCCAAGTCCTTTGTCATATTTTCAGCATAATATAAAGGACTTGGCCTTCCAGTATAATAATTTAGGTAATACATATATTCATCCATGAATTCTTTATCATCAATTACTTTTTTATATGCATCTTCAAGTTCTATCAGTGCATTCATTACAGTTTCTGGAACATATTGTCCCCCAAATTCGTTAAATCTACCTTTCATTATTTTTCCATCCCTTCTTTTATTCAACTAATAGCTTTTTATGTTGTGAATTATTAATCAATAATTTTTCTAACATTTTCAATTAAATCTTTCATTTTTTCAAAAGATTTTGTTCTAACTCCATTCTCCATGATAATCTCTACACCTGATGAAACATCTATCCCTCTAGGCCTTGCCTTAATTATTCGTTCAACAACATTCTCAGGGGTTATTCCTCCTGCTAGAAAGAAAGTATCTCGCATATTAACAGTTTCAGTATCAAAACCTAAATTATAAGTTTCTTTAATGAATAACTCTTTTAAGTTATCTAATGAAAAGACTTCACCACTTCCCGGCTTATCTCCATCTATAAGAAAACCATCAATCAAGTGCTTCTGAGTAATCTTTACGTATTTATTTATGTTTTCTATATCATTTATAGATAAAGCTTTCCATATTTTTATTGATTCATTTACATTGCTCCTAAGTAACGATATATAGTTTTCATCTTCCTTTCCATGAAGCTGAATAACATTTAACGGTACTTCTGCAATAATATCTAAAATTTCATCTAAAGGATTATCTTTAAATACTCCAACTATCTTTATATCTTTATTTAAATTGAGACATAATTTTTTTGCTATTTTAGGTGTCACCTGTCTTTTACTTTTAGTGAATACAAAGCCTATATATTCTGGCTTTAAAATATTCAAAAATTCGATTTCTTTTTCATTAGTTATTCCACATATTTTAATTTCAATCATATTAAATCCCCGCTTATTTCACTTAGCAATATGATAATCACAATTAAAGCTTTAAAAAATTTTCTCAAGATTTCTTATTATCATTAACACAAAATCAAACTTGCCTACTAATTTATGCTCACTACTTATTATTTCTAAATTTCTTATATTCTGATTTGAATTCTGTATTATCTATATTTCTCATAAATAACTCTCCAATTAACACTCCATCTGCTCCAAAGTTTTTTATCATTTCTAAATCGTCTATACTCATGATCCCACTTTCTGCAACTATAATCTTATCTTTAGGGATATGTTTTATTAGCTCCTTTGTAGTTTCTAGAGTTACATTAAAGGTTTTTAAATCTCTATTATTAATGCCTATAATTTCACAATCATATTTTAATGCTAAATCTAACTCTTCCTTATTATGAACTTCTACTAAAGGCTCCAGATTAAATTTCTTAGCTTCATTGTAAAAGTTCCCCAATTTATTGCCCAAAATGCTTGCAATAAGTAAAATTCCATTTGCTCCTAAGATCTTTGCTTCGTATATTTGATAAAAATCTATTATAAAATCTTTTCGCAAAATCGGAATATGTGAAACTTTTCTTATCTCCTTTAAATATTCATCTGATCCTAAAAAGAAATCTTCTTCTGTCAATATAGAGAACACATCAATACCTAAGTAAGTGTAATAATTTAAAATTTCTTTTACATTAAAATCTTTTACTATTAGTCCTTTTGATGGAGATGCTTTTTTAAATTCTCCAATTACTGATAAACCTTTTTTCTTTAGTGCTACATTAAATGGATTTATATAATTTGATTCTTTTTCAAGTTTAACTTTTTCTAAAGCTTGCTTCTCCAATTCTTTTATAGGAATTTCTGTTTTTCTTTTTTCAACTCTTATTTTTTTCTTTTTTACGATATCATCTAAAATCAAAATATATCACCTCATCTTATAAACTTATAAGTTCTTTATATTTTTCATATGCTGCTCCTGAATCAATAAGTTTGCTTGCTTTCTTAATCCCTTCTTCTATGGACTCAGCAAGCTCTGCTACATAAAGTGCAGCTCCAGTGTTTATTTCTACTATATCTCTAGGTGCACCTTTTTTTCCCTTCAGAATATCTAGAATTATTTCTGAATTTTCTTTAGCATCTCCTCCCTTTATATCATCAAGCTTAGTTTTACTAATACCAAACTTCTCTGGTTCTAACTTATACTCCTTAATTTCTCCATCTTTAATTTCACATACAGTTGTAGTTGTTGTTGTTGTTATCTCATCCAAGCCATCATCACCACACACAACCAGTGCCCTTTTTAATCCAAGCCTAAGCAATACTTCCCCAACTGGTTTAACCAATGATTTATCATATACCCCTAGAAGCTGCCCAGTAAGCGGTGCTGGATTAGAAAGGGGTCCTATAATATTAAATATAGTCCTTGTACCAAGTTCTTTTCTTTCCTTTGCTACATTCTTCATTGCTCCATTGTATTTTGGTGCAAATAAGAATGCCATTCCGTTTTCCTCTATTATCTTTCTGCTTTGAATATCATCAAAATCAATCTTAATTCCAAGTTCAGTAAGCACGTCTGCACTTCCACTTTTACTTGAAACTGCACGGTTACCATGTTTAGCTACTTTTGCACCACCACTTGCTGCAACAATTGCAACTGCTGTGGAAATATTAAAAGTCTTTGCCCCATCTCCACCAGTTCCACAGGTATCTATTAGATGCTTTGGATTTTCAATTTTTACTGGAATAAAATTATCTCTTAAAGCCTTAACTGCACCTAAAATTTGACTTGGTGTTTCTCCACACATTTTAAGACCTATTAAGAATCCTCCAATTTGAGCAGATGTTGCTTCACCTTTCATTATTTGATTTATTACATCTCTTACATCATCCTCTGTTAATGCTTCCTTTAAGGACAACTTTTTAATTGCATAATCTATTGTCATTATTTATACCCCCTTTAAATTATATTTTTATAAATTTATTTATTATCTTTGTGCCTATCAATGCACATCCACTGCAACATTCTTTTAAATTTGTTTTCCTTCAAATTCAGCAATTCTTTTTACTTTATTCATCAATGAATCAAATTGATCAGGTGTTAGTGATTGTTGTCCATCGCTTAATGCATTTTCCGGATCATTATGAACCTCTATCATAAGACCATCTGCACCTGCACTTATAGCCGCCTTTGCCATAGGTTCCACCAAGTAAGCAGAACCACCAGCATGACTTGGATCAATTATTATCGGCAGATGTGATAACTTTTTAATTACAGGAATAACTTGCAAATCTAACGTATTTCTTGTCATTGTTTCAAAGGTTCTTATTCCTCTTTCACATAAAATTATATTTGAATTTCCTCCTGCCATTATATATTCAGCTGACATAAGCCATTCCTCAATTGTTGCAGATAAGCCTCTTTTTAATAATATTATTTTATTAGTTTTTCCTATCTGTTTTAATAAATCAAAGTTTTGCATATTTCTAGCACCAATCTGAATAACATCAACATTTTCTATAAATTCATCAATATAATCTGTTGACATAAGCTCCGTCACTATTGGAAGCCCTGTTTCCTGTTTTGCTGTTTTTAATAATTTTAATCCATCAAGTTCTAAACCTTGAAAACTATATGGTGAAGTTCTGGGCTTAAAAGCTCCACCTCTTAAAAAATTAGCTCCAGCATTTTTTACTCTCCTTGCAACATCAACAATCTGCTCTTCATTTTCTACCGAACACGGACCTGCTATTATTCCAAGTTTCTTTCCTCCTATAACTGAATTATGAGTAGTTATTATAGTATCTTGTTCTTTAAACATTCTATTTGCCTTCTTAAATGGTTCTTGTACTTTCATGCAGCGTTCTACACCACTTAAAGCTTGAAATTCATCTATATCTAACATTGATGTATCTCCAATAGCACCAATGATACAGTATTCTTTACCTTTAGATACATTCGTTCTTAATCCTTTTCCTTCAATAATTGATTTTACTTTTTTAATTTCTGCATCATTAGCATTTATTTTCATTCTAATAACCATTAAAACAAATCTCCTTACTTCTACTTTTATTGCTGCTGCTAAAAACTATCATTACAAATGTTAATTACGAAATTCCCAATCATATGCTTGCCCTTTTGTGTATATATGGATTCTGGATGAAATTGAAGTCCAAATACATTATATTCCTTATGCTTAACTGCCATAATATCATTGCTTTCAGCCGTTGAAGCTATAACTTCAAGGCAACTTGGGAGTGAACTATTTTCAACTATTAAAGAATGATATCTCATAACATCTAATTTCCTTGGAATACCTTCAAATATATCTTTCCCTTTAACCTGAACCTTTGAAGTCTTACCATGAAAAATTTCATTAGCTCTAATTACCTTTCCTCCATATGCCACTGCAATACTTTGGTGCCCAAGACATATACCTAGAATAGGAATACTTTCGCCTAATTTCTTTATAACTTCTATTGAAATCCCCGCATCTTCTGGAATACCAGGCCCTGGAGAAATTACTATGCCTTTAGGATTTAATTTTTCTAATTCCTCAATGGTTATTTCATCATTTCTATATACTTTGGTTTCTGCAAATTCACTTAAATACTGATATAGATTAAATGTAAATGAATCATAATTATCAATTAGCGCTATCATCTTAATACCTCCTTTAAAACCATTAACTTATTTTGAATTTCTTCAAACTCTTTTTCTGGAATTGAATCGTAGACTATACCTGCTCCAGCCTGAAGATAAGCTATTTTATCTTTTAAGATAATAGTTCTTATGGTAATTGCCACATCCATATCACCTTCATATGAGAAATAACCAACTGCGCCTGAATAAATTCCTCGCATGCAATCTTCAAGGTCTTCTATTATTTCCATTGCCCTTATCTTTGGTGCACCAGATACAGTTCCTGCCGGAAGGCATGCTGCAAGTGCATCAAAGCCATCCTTACTATCTTCTATTTCGCCAACAACCTTTGTTGTTATATGCATTACATGAGAGAATTTTTCAATTTTCATAAAGTCATTAACATTAACTGTACCTACCTTACTTACTTTTCCTATATCATTTCTTCCAAGATCCACTAGCATAATATGTTCTGCTAATTCCTTTTTATCTTCTAGCAGTTCCTTTTCAAGAGCACTATCTATTTCTGGAGTTTCTCCTCTTCCTCGTGTACCAGCTATAGGATTAGTTATAACCTTACCGTTTCTAACCGACACAAGACTTTCGGGAGAAGAACCTACAATTTGGTAAGTTTCATAATCAATTAGATACATGTAAGGCGATGGATTTTCTTCTCTAAGCCTTCTATAAATCTCCAAATAGGATTTTTCAGTCATACACTTCATTCTCTGAGATAATACAACTTGAAAAATATCTCCAGCTAAAATATGCTCTTTTGCCTTCTTAACATTTTCAATAAAATTCTCTCTAGACGTATTAAATTCAAAAGATATATCTTTCTTCTCTTCTGATTCCTCAGCTAGAGTTGTTCCATGTATCAGACTGCTAATATATTCTCTTTGTGACAAAATTATTTCATCATATTCCCTTTTATCATTGTCCAAAATGTTATCTACAACATAAACCTTGTGAGTAAAGTGATCATAACAAATATATCTATTATAAAAATTAAACCTTATAATGGGTAATTTTAATTCATCTGGATTTTTAAAATTGAGCTTCTTTTCATATAACTGTATTGAGTCGTAACCAATATATCCAATTGCCCCACCTTTAAATGAAAAAGAATTAGTATCTTTATCAAATTTTCTTCTAATTTCCTTTTTAAGTTCATCTATCTCTTCTTTGCCATCTCCACAGACTTCTTTATATGGGTCTTCTCCCATAAATGAGTATCTCCCAAAATAGTTTTCTTTTGTTCCACTCTCAAATATAAACTTTCTGCTTCCTTTAAAACCTCTAAAAATTTTTATTGGAGTAATTTCATCTCCTCTAAATTCGCTTATTAATGAAAATACAGCTTTGTCTTTCTTCTTTTCATTAAAATTTTCTTTTGAAATATTAATCATACTTTCTTCCCCCTTAACTTCCATAAAATTATAAATTTGCGTTTGCTCACATTGCATATGGCTTATTATTATCTTGAATACTCCTAGATATTATTTGGACACCCCCAAATTTTTATTCTATCTTTGAATATAAAAAAAGCCACTCCATCCCAAAATTTGGGACGAAGTGACTCGTTATGCCACCCAAATACACATGCACTCAAATGGTATTTTCTAATTATAAAATAAACAAAAAAAGCATTCCGTCCAAAATAGGACGAAATGCTAAAATTTCGCTATACCACCTAATGCATATTTCTTATCAGATACGTAATATGATAAACTTACATCAATTTACAACTAACAATTAATGTTGAAACTCTACAGAATTTCTTACCTCACTGTTAAATAAGTTTTCATAAAATTATATCCTGTCATTTTAACGGCTGACTTCCCGTACATTCCTACTCTAAATATTTCAAAATGTCACCTCAAAGACCCATTCAATAATATCTACAGTATTCGAATCTCACCAAACATCGAACTCTCTTTACACTAAGCTTTATCATCTACTATTCTTATCGAAGGCTTTAATTTAAAACTTTTATTTATAAAAATATAACACATTCTAATATATTTTACAAGTGTTTTCTAAAAAAATACTAAAATTTCATTATAAGCCTTTTTATAGCATGTTAGGTATAGTATTGATCATTGTAATAATTCATCATGGTTTATAATCTACAATAAGTAAAAAATTTCAACAAAAATGAAATCACTTTTAATGTTTGTAACCTTTTTTAATAACTTGAATATATTGATTACGATCGAGTTATTAAATTTATTATTGAAAGGATTTGATAAAATGGAAACAGCGTATGACTTATTTAGAAAGTTACTTGAGGTTATGACAGACATTGACAGGACTTTAAATGAAAAATCAAAAGTAACTGATGCTAGGAATATTGAATTATTAGATAAAAAAATAGATGCTTTAGAAGTTAAAATGTATGAATTAAAAAATAAATTAAAAAGTATCAAACTATAATCAAATAAGCCTACAATAATAGTAGGCCTTTACATAAACTTTTACATTAACACAATATATTTTAAGTTTTGTCTAATTGATAATTATATATAATACATATCTTCCTTATTATGTTTCTTATAATCATTAACTAAATCTTCTAATGTAATAGAGTTAAAGAAATTTATTATTTTATTATTTATAACATTCCATAAATTTTCACTCATAAAATTTTCAATTTCATTGTCATCATTTTCTATATCAATTAAAAGTAAGTCTCCTTCAAGAACACTTAAAATATCTCCTATTCTAAATTCCCTAGGACTTTTAGCCAAAAAATATCCTCCCTGTGCTCCTTTTTTCGCGTTTATTATTCCGCCTTTTCTTAGAGATGAAAATATTTGCTCTAAATACCTTTCTGATATTCCTTGTCTTTCTGATATACTTTTTACTGTAACCATTTCAGAAGATGAATATATACATATATCTATTAATGCTCTTAATCCATATCTACCTTTTGTTGAAATTTTCATAAAATCACCATATCCAACCTTTCTTTCTATATTTAATTATATTAAGACATTTATAGAAAATCAACTATATATATTTAGCAGTAATACTTAATTTTCTATAACTTTTCTTTTTTCTGACATAATTATTCCAGGTTATAGTATACCTATATTATTAGTACATTATATCCTATTATTCTAATTTAACACACTTTGTTTGTAAACATATTTTTTCATATTAGTTGACTTTTAATAACTAATAATTATATTATAAAGAATAGTATTTAACAAAATATATAAGAATCAATTTTATTGTCAGTTATGAAAGGTATGAAAAAATGAATTTTAAACAATTAGATTTAAAAGAAGATTTATTAAATATATTAGAAAAATCTGGAATTACTTCCCCTACACCGATACAAGAACAAAGTATCTCAATTATAAAACAAGGAAAAGATATAATAGCTGAAGCAGCAACTGGTACTGGAAAGACTCTTGCTTTTTTACTTCCGCTTTTTGAAAAAATCGATCCCAAATCCAACACCATCCAGGCTCTTATATTGTCTCCAACAAGAGAATTAGCTATTCAAATCACTAATGAAGCTAACAAACTCAACGAAGCCAGTGGAATCAATATTTTAGCTACCTACGGCGGAAAAGACATTGCCGGCCAATTAAAAAAATTAAATAACAATGTCCAGCTAATTATTGCTACTCCTGGAAGACTCTTAGATCATTTAAGAAGAAAGTCCATTGATTTAAGTAATCTTAATACATTTATTTTAGATGAAGCTGATCAAATGTTATTTATGGGATTTAAAAATGAAGTAGAAGAAATAATAAAAGAAATGCCTAAGAAAAAGCAAATGCTATGTTTTTCTGCGACTATGGATTCGGCAGTAAAAAAATTAGCTTATAAATTTATGACAAATCCTATTGAAATATCAGTTCAAAAGGAAGAAGTAACTCTAAGTTCAATTAAACAAGATGTAGTCGAAACTACTGATAGAAATAAAAGAGAAGCCTTATGCAAAGTATTGGATGAAGATAACCCATTTATGGCTATCATCTTTTGTAGAACCAAAAGAAGAGTTGATGAACTTGAAGCCGTCTTACATACACGTAAATATAATTGTGTAAAATTGCATAGTGACATTCCTCAAAATAAAAGAGAACGAATAATGAAATCTTTTAGAAATGCAGATATTCAGTATCTAATTGCTACAGATGTAGCAGCTAGAGGTATAGACATAAGTGGTATTACTCATATTTATAACTATGATATTCCTGAAAATGTGGAAAACTACATTCATCGTATAGGCCGAACAGGAAGAGCTGGTGAAAGCGGATATACCTGTATGTTTATTGATCCAAAGAATATGACATCTTTGAGAGAAATTGAAGATACAATTGGATTTAAAATAAGTAGACGAATTATAGAAGTATAAAAAAAAGTTGCAAATACGCACTAGAGGCACTGGATATTTTAATGAAATCTAGTGTCCATTTTTAATTTTATATTAAATATATATTTTGCAATAATAAAATTGCATTTTACATCTGTATATTACGTACATATCCAAATGTAAAATGCAAAAAACTAATTTCAACATATATATTGAAAAACTTATACCCAAAATTTACTTATACAAATCTCCTGCTAAATACAGCAATTTATCATAATCTTGTATTATGTATTCTTTATTGTTCTTCTCCAAAATACCATCTTGGCAAAACTTATTTAAAGTCCTGTTTAAATGCCTATACGTCGTTCCGAGAAGTTCAGCTATTTCGTTATAATTCTCTTTAAACATAAATTTTTTATTTTCATCATCTTTTATATTTGCAAATGCGACTATATAACTTGCAAGCCTATTTTCAAATGGATATAACAAATTTATGGAACTATTATTACTGCTACTTGTTAACTTTTCACCTAAATAATCACATATTTTAATTAAAAATTTGCAATCTTCTATTAATTCGCTTCTTACAATATCAAAGCTTATACCTATACAATAAGTATCTTCTATTGCTTGTACGCTGCAATCTGTTGTATTATTTTTTATAAATTCAACATCGCCTATTATTGTGAATGGTCTATAAAATGATATCAGCAATGATTTGCCATTTTCTAGATGCTTGGAGACCTTTGCCTTTCCATCAACTAGGAAAAACATCTTATCTAAATATTCTTCTTCCCTGCATATATAATCTCCCTTATTAAACATATATAACATCATATGTTCTCCCATATCATTAGAGAATATATTATTGAGTTTATATTTCTCGACGTATCTTTCAATTTTTTTACTATCATCTATTTTTATCATCATATTCTCCTTAAGAAATTCCAAGTATAATTTCAAAACATGACCTATGTCCTATTTATATTTTATTATAATCGCTTAAAATATAAACAGCAACTCTTCATGTTTAATTTATATTTAACTAATATGTTGAAGTTAGCTAATAAATAATAATTTATTTTTTAGGAGAAACGTATGTACAATTTTTTATCATTATTAATCGGAATACTTATTGCAATTATGATAGTTTTTAATGGAAATCTCTCAAATGGACTAGACACTTACTCTTCTTTAGTTATAATTCACCTTATTGGATTTGCAAGTGTAATAGTAATAATGCTCTATAAAAGAATAAGAATTTCTTTTAGAAACAACTTACCTTTATATCTTTATATTGCCGGTGCCATTAGTGTATTTACAGTTATGTTTAACAATTTAAGCTACACAGTTCTTGGCGTTTCTCTCCCTGTCGCATTAGGGCTTTTGGGGCAACTCTTAACTTCATTGGCCTTTGATCATTATGGTTTCTTAGGTATGCCGAAAATATCTTTTAATAAGAAAAAATTTATTGGGTTACTAATAATTACTTTGGGAATTTTTGTTATGGCTTTTGCCTAAAAAGGAGGATTTTATGTTTTATGTACTAATTTCAATTGCTGCTGGTGCTATTGTTGTGATTTCCAGGATACTTAACACCAAGCTTTCAGAAACTGTTGGTTTAATAGAATCAAGTTTTTTCAATTATTTAACTGGCATATTTGCAGCTTTAATATTGTTTTTAATTTTTAGAGATACGATTACACTCAGCCAGCTTTATAATATTCCAGCTTATGCTTATTTAGGTGGTATATTAGGTGTGGTTATCGTAATATTAAATAGTGTTATAACTCCGAAAATGTCGTCTTTTTATGCAACTTTAATAATATTTATTGGACAGCTTTTTACAGGAATAATTATAGATTGGATAACCTTTAAAACACTTCCTTTTGCTAAGATTGTTGGTGGATTCCTTGTAGTTGCAGGGCTAGCGTATAACCTTCACGTTGATTCAGAAGCTGAAAAATCATCCGAACCAAATTAAATGCAGAAAAAAACTTCTGCATTTAATTTAATCTGACACAAAATAGGTTTATATAAATAGATTCATTCCATTT
Organism: Clostridium sp. BL-8; assembly: GCF_002006495.1. Lineage (NCBI taxonomy): Bacteria > Bacillati > Bacillota > Clostridia > Eubacteriales > Clostridiaceae > Clostridium > Clostridium sp. BL-8. Next base: position 40,678 of record NZ_LZZL01000034.1, on the reverse strand, counting down.
AATTTAAGCCATTCATGCTTTTCTTTATAATCTGGCATTATCTCCGCAACTCTATTCCAAAAATACTTTGAATGATTCCTATGATCCATATGACACATTTCATGTACTACAATGTAATCTATGACATCGGCTCTAGCCATACTGATTCTCCAATTAAATAAAATAGCGTTTTTTCCAGTACAGCTCGCCCATCTTCTCTTTTGTTCTTTTACTTTTATAGCTGTCACCTTATCTTTAAAATTATTTGAATAACATTCTATTCTTCTCGTTACAATTTTAAAAGTTTCTTCTCTATACCATTTCTCTAATTCTAATTTCAATTTTTCTACATCAAATGTATTTGTATATATTTTAAATTCATCACATAATTCAATTAATATATCTTTCCTTCTTTCTTCAAAAATCAAATTAAACGGATATTCTTTTCCTAAATACATAAAAGTGCTATCTTTTGAAAAATCTCTTTTAGCTCTTTTAGTCCCCCTTAGCTTTAATTCTTTCTGCTTATCTATAATCCAAGCAGCTTTATTCTTTACAACAAGTAAAATATACTCACTGCTTATTTTTAAAGGGGCTCCAACAACAATATCTCCATTTTCTTCAATTTTGATAGAAATAGTTTTTCTCTTTTTTCGAATTATACTAAATTCTATTTCATTCCCTTTATAATTAAATTTCAGCTTCATACTTTCTCCTAAAGTTTCAAATTTAATTTCTAACCCCAAACTTAATTAGGATTTATAATCTATAAAATTTATTTATATATTCACTTCACAGTGCATTGCTTCATCTGCCTCATCCCAAGGCACTAGATATGCCTGGCCATGTGAGCAGAACACAGATGTCGACGTATACTCTATATCTGCATTTTTCTTATATCCTTTGTTTTGTATTACTTCTTCGCTATTGTGGCAAACATCATATCCATCATACATCAAATTTATACTTCCTTTTCCTTTAGTAAATGCTATAACTTCCATACTATAGTCCATAAATGTTGCAACTGGTCCTCTTCCACTTATTCTCGCTCTATCCCCTTCTATTTCCGCTGGTTCAAAGATTCCATTTAATCTTTGTATATCCGATAGAACTCTCCCTATATGCTCACTGGAAATCTCAATCACAAATTTATAATATGGTTCTAATAGTATATTTTTTACCTTTTCAAGTCCTTGTCTTAATGCTCTAAAAGTTGCCTCCCTAAAATCTCCGCCACATGTATGCTTATTATGAGCTCTCCCCGTTAAAAGAGTGACTCTTATATCTGTTATTGATGCTCCAGTTAAAAGACCATGATGTTCTCTTTCAAAAATGTGAGTTTTAACTAAATTTTGATTTCCAAAAGTCAAGTCATCACTATGGCATTTGTTTTCAAAAACAATTCCGCTATTTCTTGGCAGTGGCTCAAGTTTCAAATGAACTTCAGCGTAATGTCTTAAAGGTTCAAAATGACCACATCCTATAGTTTCCCCCTCTATTGTCTCTTTATAAAGAATTTGACATGGACCAAATTCAACACTTAAATTAAATCGCTCCTGTACTATTTCTTTTAAAACCTCTAATTGAATTTTACCCATTATATGGACATGAATTTCCTGAAGTGCTTCATTCCATATTATATTTAAGGCGTTATCTTCAGCTTCTAATATTTTAAAATAACCTAAAATCTCACGTACATTGCAAGTATTATCAAATATAACTTTAGACATTAAAGTTGGAATCATTTCATAGTGCGTCTTTTCTTTAAGTGTTCCAACTCCATCTCCAGCCACTGCTTTTGAAAGACCTGAAATAGCAAATAAATCCCCTGCTTTTACAATATCTACAGGTTTAAACTTACTTCCATTATATATTCTAATGCTGCTTATTTTTTCACAAGTTTCATTAATATACTTAGAAGTCGATTCTAAATTTGATTCTTCTTTAAGTTCGCCTCCATATTTAACTTCATCCCTAATTTTTAAAGTTCCTGATAGAGCTTTTATAAACGTTATTCTATTACCGTTTTCGTCATGGCGAATTTTATATACACGCCCTGAAAATTCTTTACCTTCATCATATTTAGTAAAACTTAGCTTATCAAAAACATTTAAAAATTCCACAATTCCTTCATCCTTAAGGGCTGAACCTCCAAAACAAGGAAATACTTTACCTTCTTTTATAAGAATTTTAAATGTGTTTAACCAGATACCAAAATCATAATTTCCTTCTAAATATCTTTCCAAAAGCTCATCATCATACTCACTTATAAACTCAATTAATTCTTCACTGAAATTATTATTAAGCCCTAAAGAATCATTCTCTAAATAGCATATATCTTTTGTCAAATCTTTTTTTATTTCTTTAATAACTCTATCTTTATCAGCTCCAACTCTATCCAACTTATTAATAAAAAATATAGTTGAAACATTATATTTTCTAAGTAAATTCCATACTGTTTGAGTGTGTCCCTGAACACCTTCAACCGCACTTATAACAATTATAGCATAATCCATAATTTCAATTGCTCTTTCCATCTCAGTACTGAAATCAATGTGTCCAGGAGTATCAACTAGATAATATTTAGAGTTATTAAATTCAAATATTCCTTGATCTGAAAATACAGTTATTCCACGTTCTCTTTCAATGCTATGGCTATCTAAAAACGAATCCTTATGATCTACTCTTCCTCTATTTCTTATGCTATTAGTATGATAAAGTATCTGTTCAGAAAAAGTAGTTTTTCCAGCATCAACATGTGCTAATATTCCTATTGTCTTTTTCATAAAATCATCCTTATTTTTATTTCAAATTTGATATAATTATATTTCTTATATTTTCGACCAAATCTTTTTCGTCATCCTTTGATATCTTCTTAGTATCTATAGGTTTTCCAAAGACAACTTTTATTTTTGTAGGTATAAACTCTCTTGTGTCCTCAAATGCTCTTGATGCCCTATCTATACTTACCGGTACTATTGGAACCTTAGTCTTTGTAGCTAGTTTTAGACTACCTTTTTTAAACGCTCCAACTTTTCCTTCCTTATTTCTAGTTCCCTCAGGAAATATAACCATGGTAGTTCCTTCTTCTATATTTTTGACAGCCTTATTAATTGTATCAATAGCTGTTCTTGGATTTTCCCTATCTAAAGTTACAGATTTATTTCTTCTAAGCCAATATCCTACTATTGGAGCTTTAAGAATTTCTTTTTTAGATATGAAGGCCAAATTTCTATTTGTAGTATAAAGTAATATTGGAATATCTAATATACTTGAATGATTCCCAATAAAAACACAAGTTTCCTTTGGAATATTCTCTAAGCCTTGTACATCCAAATCTATTCCAATAATCTTCATTGTAAACTTGCTCCAATTATATGCAACCTTTTGTAAATAAATAAGTGCTGACTTTTCACCTTTTGTTTTCTTAAGAAATTCAAATTTAAAGCCTTTAATCCTCAGCCATATCATATAAAAACCATAATGTAATTTTTTTAAAAACATATTCCCTTAATTCTCCTTTTTCTTTCGTCTTTACTAATATAATTTCATAGTTTAGTTTCTCTTTATAATAACATACATAATTACTGTTTTTTTGCCTATCTGTGTAAATTCCTAAAATATTATACTCTTTTTTTTACTTATTTGCTAACACTATATTTTTTACTAAGTAACCATATTTATTTTAAAGCTGCTGCAAATATTATTTTAATCTTCTTTGCTCCTAGTTTTTAATTTTAACTATACTATATAGAAAAGACCTCACATCTTATCTTAGAGTAGGTCTTTTACTTATAAAATATTATATTTACTGATCTCCATTCCTAGAAATTAAAATTACTTATTCATTAATCTTCTTCAAAATTTAAGTTTATGTTATATCTATCAAAACCTATTATAGTATCATTAAAAATCTCTTTTGCATTACTTAAATACTCTTCTGGCATATTCATGGCAGTTCCAAAATGAGTGAGTAATAGCTTTTTAACTTTTCCGCTTTTGGCTAAAGCAGCTGCTTCCCTAAATGTCATATGCTTATTTTTAATTGCCTTAGGCAAATCTTCATTATTTCCATAAGTACCTTCACAAATAAAATAATCACTATCTTCAATGAATTTATGTATTTTTGCAATTGGTCTTGTATCTGTTATAATGCTGATTTTTATTCCTTTTCTTTCATTTCCAAGTACCATTTCCTTAATATATTCTACCCCATCTAGGCTAATCTTTTCCTCTTCTTTTTGTAGTCTCCCCCATAAAATCTTAGGAACATTATTTTTTTCAGCTTTCTCTACACAAAATTTGCGCTGTCTTTTAAAGTTGAAACAATAGCCTATACAAGGTGATGAATGTTCTAATTCAATAGTTGAAATCTGAACATCTAAATTTGAGTATTTATTCATTTCAAGGCGCTCTTTTGGATTTTCTATTATATTAATTTCATATGGAAGCCAATTTGCTATAACTCTTAATTTATTTACTGTATCACATATTCCTTCTGGTCCTATTATTATCACTGGCTCTGTCCTTCCGCTGTTGCCGATAGTTCCAAGGAGGCCTGGCAGACCTACAATATGATCCCCATGAATGTGAGTTATACATATAATATCAATAGTTTTAAATCCTGTATTAGATATCCTCATAGATACCTGCGTTCCTTCTCCACAATCAATAAGAATCTTTCTTCCCTTATAACTTAATAATGTAGATGATAAAAATCTATTAGGCATAGGCATTCCACCACCACAACCTAATAAAAGCAAATCAACCATCTGCCTAAATCCCCTTTCTTAATACAAATCTATGTGATTTTTTCTCAGGTAAAATAGAATATAGTTTTTCTATCCTTTATTTATAATATTATGTTCATATTAATTACTATTTATCAAACAGTCCGCCACCATTACCTACTTTAACACCCTTTGATGCTTTCCCAATTACTTTTGAAGCCTTCTTACTATTTTTAATATTATTTCCCTTTTGTTTCTTTTCTTCTATTAGTTTTTTCATCATTTCTATACTTTTCTTATCCATATTTCCTCCTATATCTAGTGTGATTTTTTAACAAATCACTTCATCATCTCTAATACATTATATATATAAACAAAATAAAACATAACTTATACGTCAATATTACATAAAGTATAAATTATGTTTTACAAAGCAAAAATATCATAAATTTATTAAAATAACGCATAAGTAATTATTCAAAACTTATGGTTTCTATTCGATATATACTACTATAAAAAGTAATTTATTTTCTTTAAAAATCCTTGGCAATTTCACATGCATCGTTTATTGCATCCTGCAAAATTTTATCTGTATCTTCACCTGCAACATCTAACTTTTCTGCTGCAATGGTTTTTACATCATTAATACCAAAGAAACTTAGAATATTTCTCAAATATATTCCATCCATTTCATATGGAGTTCCCGAATACGCACCACCTCTTGATGCTATATGCAAAGCCTTTTTATTTTCTAAAAGTCCTATAGGACCTTGTTCTGTATATTTAAAAGTTATTCCTACTACGCTAACATAATCTATATACGCTTTTAAAATAGATGGGATATTCAAGTTCCACATTGGAGATGCTATTACATATTTATCAGCTTCAACAAATTCATATGTGTATTTTAAAACTGGATGATTGCGGCTCTGCTCATTCTTAGGTCCAAATATTGTACCTAAATCTTCTCCCTTTAAAAAATCTATCTTTTCTTTATATAAGTCTAAAGTTACAATCTCATCATTTGGATTATTCTTCCTATACTCTTCTATAAAATTATCTGAAATTTTAAAAGTTCGTGACTGCCCTTCTGGTTTATTATTAACCTTTATATACAATACTTTACTCATTTTTCAGCTTCCTTTCTTAATTCATTAACATACTCTTATTTATACCTTTTTACACACACTTTCTATAAATAAGTGTGCGTATTTTCACTTATTTATATTATTAAAATATATGAAATTTTTTTAATAATCCTAATTTTTAAGAAGTTAAATATTATTTATGTTTTAGTTTTAACTATTGTTAATTAATAATAATTATTTAAGAAAATTATACCACATCTTTCTAATTAATGTAAATATTTTTTATTTACATCTCACATCAAATAAGACTCATTCAATATGAGAATAAGTCTTATTTGAGATTTATATTTAAATTAATGATGAGTACTTTTTTATAATTTGCTCATTCTACTGCTAGCTTTTAAATTAATATAACCTATAACATTGTTAACGTTAAATATTATTTTAACCTTCTAATTAGCTTTCTCAAAATCATGCTGGAATATATTCTTTAAAAGCATATAGCGTTATTTCTAAATTTTTTAAATCTTGAATCTTAGTTCCAGTATCTAGTGCATTGTTAATCACTTCATAACTTGAACTTAATAAAATTATCGTTTTAATCTCTTCTTCCAAAACATTACTATGATAATAATTGTTTGCCAATTCACTATAGATCCAATAATAACTTGTAAACTGATTTTTATAAAATTCTAAACTTCTATTGTTATCTTTAATTATACTAATTCTATCACCATATTTAACATTGCTAAATACTAGTTCACAAAGCATTTCTGGTATAAAACTTTTTATTTCATAAGCTAAATTTAAATCTCCAGTAATTTTATAAATATCATCATTCACTTCTCGGAGTTTTTCCTCTGAGTTACAAACTCCAAGAACCTTAACAGCCCTTTTCGTGAATTCTTTAACAGTTTCTTCTGAGAATTCATATTCACTATACGTTTCACTATGTTGCTTTATTAGAAAATATTGCTTTAAAGAGTAGATATCTCTATTACCCTTCCAAGTTTTTATATACTCCGAAATATCATCACTGATTTCATTATTATAAACTCCATTAATACGGCACTTAGAAATAATTTCACCATTTGAAAATTTGCCAATATATATTTTAATCCAATAAATTTTCTTATTTCCTAATCTAGCTTTTGCTTTTTCTCCAATTATACTCCAAATCCGTATATACTTTTTTTCTTCCTCATCTCTAATACCTTGAATAGAACCTTGAAACAACTGCCAGCCTTTTCTTTTCCCTAAAAAAGTGGTTTCAAAATTTTCGTTGCTTTTACCACTTATACAATTTTTAATAACATAGAGAGGTCCCACTAAGAAATGATCTACACATTGTTGAAATGCTTCCTCCAGATTTTTTCCTATTCCTGTAGCTGATTCTATAAAAGATTCACAAAATAGTTCATGTTTTATGTTAAAGAATAAATCCACTACCTTAGCCAAACTATTATTATCTATTTTTCCTATATGAGGCTCAATTGTCAGCTTATATTTGGATAAATATACACCATTACCATTAATTTTACTGCTTGGAATTGCTTTTTTTAAATATCCCAATATTTTTTCCTCGTTTGTCATAACTTGCTTCTTATTAAATAAAAACATGCATCCTGTGACCCTTTCCGCTTAATATCAAAATTTACAAATAAACTTGTAATATACCTCTAATGCTAATATTTTATATAATTATATCATATTATTCTACTTTTTTACATTTTTGTTTTTATACAAATTTCTACATAAAAATTAATTTCTTTAATAATAAAAGAATAGTAGTTTCATTAATAACTACTATCCTTCTTCTTTAGTCTAAATTAAATTGTTAGTTATAAACTAATAATATATATCAGAAAATTCTATTTCTGTAGGTTTTATCGCATTTTTAGGTTGGTTAATTTCTTCAGTATTAGGGGTATTTATGGAATATTCAACTGTCGGAAATATTACTTCAAATTCAGATCCCTCATTTAATTTACTATTACAAGTAATAGTACCTTTATGAATTTCTACAAGCTGCTTTACAAGAGATAGTCCAATACCACTACCTTCTGTCCTTCTTGATAAACTATTATCTACTTTTAAAAATCTATCAAATATTTTTACTTTCATTTCATCCGGTATCCCTATCCCATCATCTTTTACCGAAATAGATATACTGTTTTCACTGCTTTTGCATATATAAACCTCTATGCCGCCATTTTCTTTCCCATACTTTACGGCATTTGACAATAGATTTAACATAATTCTTTCAATTAAATCCGAATCACAACTTACATAAGCTTCCTCAACTTCGGTATCAAATATCAATTTAATTTTTTTACTTTCTGCATATTCAATAATTGACATTGTTATATCTTCTACAACAGAAACAATATTTTCTATTTTACAATTTGGTTTAAAAAAGCTTGTTTCAATTTTTGTGATATCTATAATATTATTAATCAATCTCATAAGTCTTAAACAATTTTGCCTAATAATCTTATTATATTTAAGAATCAATTTTTTAGCACTATCATCTTCTAAATAGTTATTCTCTACTTGGAGTGCTGAATATATTACATTTATTGGAGTTCTCAACTCATGAGATATATTGGCAAAAAAGTCATTTTTCATATTTTCTTCTTTTCTCTTTAATTCTAATAATTGTACTGCCTCCTCAGCCTTTTTTCTATCTTCAATATTCCTTATTGCTGAAATAATGTATTCTCCATCTTCATCATTAACAATTAATGATGTTGTTTCAACCCATTTCTTTCTATTTTTCCAAACAAATTCATACTCTTGCTGCCTCTCTAATACGCCTTTATCTGGTGAATTTATCCTATTCAAAAATATTCCATGATATTGTTTATCAAGAATTTCAATAAAGAGCTTATTTTTTAATTCATTTTCATTATCTATTTCTAACATATCTAAAAATCTTTTATTTGCGGATTCAATTTTTCTATCCCTCACTATCAAAAGTCCATCTGGAATCAAATTAATGAATCTTTCATTCAGTTTCTCTATATTTTGAATTTTATGATTTGCTTCATAAAGCTTTTCATTAACATTTTCTAATTCATAAGCTTTGTTTTCAAATTTTTCAAATAAATTGGTATATGGATCTATTATTATACCTTTTAACGTTGCTTTAAATGCATAATAGCATGCTATAAGCTTAAACAAATTTCCTAATATATTACCTGCTCCATAGACATTACCATAAATAATAAACGATATACATGATAATATCTCAAATACTACTGCCATTAATAAGCCATATTTATTATTATTCAAAACATTTACCTTACACTTCATAATACTCAGAAAGGTAACAGTAAAGCATATCGCAAGCAATCCTTTACTTATCTGATATAATAAAGTCAAAAAATATTTATCCATAGAATTTATTATAATAAAGTTAAATCCAATAATGCCTAGAACTATAAAAATTGCTATTATTATATGAAGGTATAACATCTTATGCCAATAAATTTTTTTATTAATATAATTAAAGGATATAATTAACATAACACATTCATAGTATTCATCAAATATATTTAATTGAATACCTCTATTATAATAACCTGACAGTAATATATAAAATAAATTAATTATGCTGACAAATCCAAAAATAATTGCCAAAATGTGAAAGTAATTATTTTCACCAGTTTTAATTGTATTTATGGAAACTACTATTAGCGTAAAACCTAAAATGACAGTCATTATTTCTATAATATTATTAAATAATATGTAATTTTGCTTTCCTATAAAATTCAAGCTCAAAAATAAAAATGCTAAAATAAAAAACTCTATAAGTTTTTTCTGATTAATCGATAAATTATACATAATCGTCCTCCATTGTATATAATTTTATCATCTTATTACATAAAAGTCTCCTATTAGTCGTATAATAACATTATTTTTATATTACTTTTCTTTTCTATTTCATTATTTTCAAGTTACATCGTAAAATTATTTTTCCACTTATGTTTTTAAAAATATTCCCCCAAATTTTGGAAACAATAAAATAATAGTACTCTCACCATCAAGATATTTTCTTAAAAGAAATACCTTAACGATGGGAATACTATTCTATTAGAGCTCTTAATCACTTAACTTTCCAATCACTATATGGATTTAGAATCAATGAAGCTTTTAGCTATTTCATCAGAATTTAAAATATTTATAAAAATATTTAACGAATAATATATATCCTTTTCTCTCCAAACATAGTTCACTTGAGGGATACAACCTTCACTTAAATATTTAAAGACTTCATTATTGCTAATATTTAATTTCTCTGCTTTAATTTGTTGAATTGCATTATCTTCCTTATAAGATATTAATCCATTCTTACTTAGCTCCTCATAAATATTTGATTTTTTTTGTTCCGTAAAAATAATTGAACCATCTTTATTTGAATAAAAATTATTAAGCTTATACTCGGATATATCATCTTTTTTATTGCATTCTTTTGATATTCCAACTATTGCTCCAGTTATTTTTATATTTTCTCCAATATTTAATGGGAATTTAGGGTTAAAATGAAGTAAGGTCTTAGCCTTCTCTAAATCCTCCATATCATAAATATTTAGTGCAGAAATTCCTGTTGAAGTATTTCTAAATAATGAATAATCTACGTTTTTGACTTTCTCTGGATAGTTTAAAGATTTTATTATATTTATAGTATCTTCTTTTGATATGTTAACTAAAATGTTACTATTTTCTTCACTCTTAGAAGTTGAATTATATTCCAAGCTATACCATAAACCTTCATTTTTCCATATATAATACTTGCTTACTTTTTGGCTTTCTTTTAAATACTTATCCCCTATCTTCCTTGCTGGTAAAGTAGTAATTATTGTAACATTTAATCCATTAATATCTCCTAATTTCAAAGGCTGTTTCTGGCCATCAACTTTAATATTCTCAATAGCTTTTGTCCTATTATTTTCTATTTTTTTTAAGGTTTCTACAGGGTCACTTGCTGAAACTAAAAATGAAAAATTACTTTCAGAACTTTCAAATAAAATTCCTACTGCATTATCCTTATCAGATAGTTTTATTATTTCAAAGCCATTTACTTTACTTTCATCTGGTAAAAAATCAGGTACTTTAAACTTTATATTTGCTATTTTCTCTGTCTTTTTTATATTCTCATAAAATTTAATTGGCGGATCAACGATGAAATCATTTTCATTCACCTTATCATTTGAAATAACATTTGAGGAAGCGATATTTATTTCTGTACCTTTAGCCATTAGTCCATTCCCTAATGATATAATTATAATCATCATGCATATTAGTATAGTCTTTGATGGTAACTTAATCGAAGTTATTTTTAACTTCCTTGTCATCTTATACCTCCTTTAATTTACTTTAATGCTAAATATGTCTATATTTTATGGAAAATTATTACAACTATTATATCACATTTTTATAACCGCTACCCACTTTTTCTATTCATACTTCTCTTTTTTATTAAGATTTTATATGCCTATGATAAACGTTAAATTTACTCTCAACTAAAAAGAGCTACCGCATTAAGAAATTCAACCACAATATTTTGTAATAAAATTTAATACAATATTATTGTAGTTTTATTCTTTGTGCGACAGCTCTTTTTAGCTATGTTGCAGTGTTTACCATATCAAGTTCAAACCAAAAATTCACTCCATTCTGTATGTTTTCCACTCCGCAGGCATTATTATGAAGTTCCACAAGAGCCTTTACTATCGAAAGGCCAAGACCATATCCTCCATAAGATCTTGTTCTTGCTTTATCCACCTTATAAAAGCTATCCCATATTTTTTCTAAGGATTCATCTGGTATATGCTTTCCTGTATTAAATACATTTACCCTTACTTTCTCATTAATAACTACTTTATTTATATTAATAACTTTATTATAGTCTAAATGATTAATTGCATTATTAATATAATTAGTAAGCATTTGTTCAATTCTAGTCATATCTCCAGATACAATTATCTCTTCATTATTTTCAAACTGCACTTTAATATCTTTTTCTTCAAAAATTGATCCATATTTATTAATTACATATCCTATTAAGGCGGTTAAATTAAACTCAGTTTTTTCTATATGGAAATAACCCGATTCTATTTGCGAAAGATTTAATAGATCTCTAACTAACTTATTCATTTTATTCGTTTCATTCATGATAACATTACAATAAAAATTTCTATCTTCATCACTTTCGTTTACATTACTTGCAAGACCTTCTGCATATCCTTGTATCAAAGATAGTGGTGTTCTTAACTCATGTGAAACACTTGATATAAATTCCTTTCTCATTTCATCTATCTTTCTTTCTTTTTCTATATCTTCTTCAAGCCTTTGATTTTTTATATTTAATTCCGTAATTGCTCTATTAAGCTCTCCTGATAAATAATTAATGCTTTGGCCAAGCTGGCCGATTTCATCTCTACCACTTATTCTACACTTTTTGCTAAAATCAAATTTAGCCATATTTTGAGCAATATTATTTACTTCAAGTATGGGTTTTGTGAATCTTTTTGAAAACCAAAATGCTACTATACTTCCTAGTGCTACAATTATTCCACCTATCATAAGTATAAATCTGTTTGCTACATCCACACTTTCTTTTATTGAAACTAAAGGAACCCTTAGAGTAAGCAGATCACCATTATTTAATTTAGTTACAAGTGTCAAAAAATCTATTTTTAACTGCATATCCCACCTATTTTCAAAATAAAACTTTCCTTCATCATATTCATTCGAATCTTTAAGTTTATTCATCTCTTCTGGCGAATTTGGTGGTGGATCTATATTTCCTCTAAATCCTTTTTTCATATTGTCAACAACATTTTTCTCCATTGGTGCTCTTCTTGAAGATTTATAAACAAGCTTCCCATTTTTATCAAAGATATCAATACTACCACCCGTTATATTAGCTGCCCTATCCAATTCATCTTGAATATCATCAGGATCTCCTGTATACATGCTAACCAAATTTTGTGCATTTTCTTTTAGTATATCTTCTTTATTTTGAATGTAATATTGCTGAAGATACAAATTATTAACTAGCCATAAAACTCCAATAAATAGTATCAACAAAACTGTTATTGATAAAAAAAGTCTTGATCTTATTGATTTATTCATCCTCATTCCTCAAATCTATAACCGTAACCACGCACAGTTTGTATATAATCACTTTTTTCATTTAGTTTTATTCTCAATCTGTTTATATGTGTATCAACTGTTCTTAAATCACCATAATAATCATAGCCCCATACTTTATCGAGTATTTGTTCTCTGCTTAATGCCTTTCCATAATTTTCTGAAAGATAAGTCAATAGTTCATACTCTTTTGGACTTAAATCAATTATAGAATCATCAATTGTAACTTGATGTGCATTATGATCTATTGTTAATCCACTAAATTTTTTCACATCGTCATTCGTTAAGCTTGTTCTTCTAAGTACAGCATTTACCCTGGCTATCAATATGTTAGGGCTAAAAGGTTTTGAGATGTATTCATCTGCTCCAATATCTAATCCAAATACCTCATCAAATTCTTCTCCTCTTGCTGTTAACATTATTATTGGAACTTTAGATTTTTTTCTTATTTCTCTACATACAGTAAATCCATCATATTCAGGCAGCATGACATCAAGAATTATCAAATCTATATTTTCTTCTTTCCAAAACAAGTCCATAGCTCTTTTACCATCTTCTGCCTCAATGGTAATATAACCTTGTCTTTTAAGGAAATCCGTCACCAACTTTCTTATTAAAGGTTCATCATCTACTACTAGTATTTTATTTTCCTTCATTCTATACCTCCGAAAACTCCTAATATATTCATTATAAGCATTTTTTGTTACAATTATGTCACAAATTATATATTAACATCTTTTTATAAGATTAGTTGAATAAAATTTCCTTACCTTAATTTTGTTACTTTTTGTATATATGTCTTATCATCTGCCAAAATTTATAGTAATATAATATAGTTGCAATTTTAACAATTTTATTACACTACTTAAGGGGGATACAAACACAATGAAAAACAGCCAAGGTATAGGAATAAGATTATATTGCCTAATCGGCTTTGTCATGATATTTGTGATTAGCATTACAAGCTTTTCATATATTGCATTTCAAAACTATAGCGAAAAAAATAAAGCTAGGCTACAAAGAACAACAGAATATATAGCACTAGTTGATGAATCACGACAAGCTCAGGTAAATTTTAAAAAACAAGTTCAGGGGTGGAAGGATACTTTACTAAGGGGCAATAATATTGAATCTTTTAATAAATATCACTCTGAATTTACACAAGAAAATGAAAATGTTCAAAATCAACTTTCTACTCTTAAAAAAGATATGACTAAGCAGGGATTAGATACTTCTTCAGTAGAAGAATTATTAGACACTCATAAGGAACTTTATGTTAAATATACTGAAGCCCTTAAAAACTATGATTCCAATAATCCAGAAAGCTACCACATAGTAGACGGCTTAGTTACTGGTATTGATCGCAAACCTACAGATGATATGGATGCATTAGTAAAAGACATACAAGATAAAGCTAATACTGAAAGTCAAAATATGATTGCTCAATCTAATATTGATAGCGGAAATTTTTATAAAACTTTAATTTCTATTGTTATTATAGGTATTATTTTGACTATCTTTTTTGCAGTGTTAATTTCATTTACATATAAACGAATTACAAAATTTATAGAGCAATTTAAGATGTTAATGGAACAAGCTGAAATGGGTGACTTAACAATTAATGGAATAATTCATAAAGAAGATGAGTTAGGTGAGCTGACTCAAAAATTTAATTCATTTATAAATAAAATACGAGCTTTAATTTCTGAAGCTAATAGTACTACTAAAAACGTAGTATCTTCTTCAAATGATATAATGAGAACCTCTGCAGAAGTTAGTAAGGCCTCTGAACAAGTTGGATCAGCTATTTCTAATATGGCTGAAAGTGCTTCCGAAGAATACAATTTAATTGAAAAAAGCAATAGTGCCGTTAAAGATGTTGCGAAAGGTTTAGATAATATAACTAAAAATACAGTACAGATAATGGATCTTGCAGATAAAGCAATTAATACCGTAAGCAATGGTTCAAAAGATCTTTACAATCAAATTGAAAACATGTCAATTACTAAAGATGCCTCTAAAAGCGTAAGCATTGTAATTTCAAATTTATCTGCAAAGTCAAATGAAATAGGAAAAGTTATTGAATTTATAAATGGAATTACGGGACAAATTAATCTGCTTGCATTGAATGCCTCTATTGAAGCAGCTAGAGCTGGAGAAGCAGGCAGAGGCTTTACTGTTGTAGCTAATGAAGTTAATAACCTAGCACAACTTTCAAAGGAATCAACACAAAAAATTAGCAATTTAATAAATGAAGTACAAGCTGATATAGAAAAGGCTGTTGTAGAAGTTAGTAATACAAATGTTTCAATAGAAGAGCAGACAAGGTCACTTAATGAAACAGATAATTCACTTAAGCTTATTGAAAAATCTGTTTTTGAAGTTACCCAAAAAATAAAAGAGGTTGTTACTGAAACTAAAGGTATTAATCAAAATGCAATATATGTAGAAAACTCAATTAACAATATTGTAAATATAGTTAACCAAAATACGTCAAATACACAAGAAATTGCAGCTGCAACTGAAGAACACTCAGCCTCTTTTGAAGAAATATCATCATCAATGAATTTTTTAGCAGAACTATCAGAAAAATTACAAGATACTCTTTCTAAATTTAAAGTCTAGTAAGTGCCTTTTTCAATAATATCTATTAATAGTAACTTATATGCATAAAAATAATAATTAAATCTCCCCATATTTAGACAACGCAATGTTTGAATATGGGGAATCAACTTTTATATGAAAAATATTCTTAATTCTATTACATGTAATATATAAAATCAAGTTATCTTTAATCTTTGCTAAAGAAGGGCTGATATAGTTATTGTTTATTATGACTAGCATAAAGATGCAAAAGAAACGCACGTCTCTTTTCTAACATGAATTTTTTATTCAATTCCAGTCACTGTTACATTTAATAATTTTACCATTTTGGGTCCTTCAAAATTATTATGCTTTTGGACTTCTTTGGATAGAAACATTTCATTTTGCAATTCATTTATATTCCCGGAAATAGAGCCACCTGTAACGGAAGTAGAATTTTCGCCATCGAAATACCAAGCAAGTCTTATCTCCCCACAAAAATCTCCAGTTAGTTCATCTACAGTAAAATCTGAAAATGCAGCTATTTCAATATACTGTTCATTTTTTAATTCACTGATTGTTTTACTTCCACCCAAAACTATTATATTATCTATTGTTCCAGTCGGTTGTACATTCAAATAATGACCATATCTATTATCCGCAATGTATCTTTTTAATATACCATTTTCTAATATAGTCACAGACTCTAAAGGAAATCCATCTTCATCAAAACTTGCCGAACTAGTTGAATTTTTCATAAATGGATCAAGTATCATTGTTATAAGATCACCAGTAACACATTCACCTTGAATCTTGTCACCTATTTTCCATGTAGATTCATTTCTATAAACTGTAATTGCATTACTTTTTGAATAATAAAAAGAAAATATATCTTTAACTGCTTCATCAGTAAGTAATACATTTGTTTTCTCAAGCTTAGGGGTATTTTTTGCTATAGCTTTTTCTTTACATATATTAATTATCTTTTCTACTTCTTTAGCCACTTTATCTTTATCTAACTCAGAAAAATTCAAACATTTATATAATTCTACTTCTTCACTTGCCTCTTTCCATGTAGTAATAAATTCAACCATACAGTCATAATTTATAGATTCTGTATCTACTCCTTCAGAATTTACAATATGAGTATATACTTTGTTCAAAAAAATTTCACAGGAATTAATTCCACCTTTTTCATAATTATCGTTTCTATAAACTGCTTTTGTTATTTCATTCATCCAATATGGCAGACTTTCTCTTTCAAATTCACTTGCTTTCATTGTTTTATATTTTGATACTGGTTTCACTAAAGGATAATACGGATTCTTAGCATATTGTGCTGCAAATAAAGCATCATCAACTGACTTTTCTATTTCTTCATCACTCATTGTTGGATGTATATTTGTTGTTGCTGAACCTCTATATATTTTTCCATTTTCATTAATATCTTTATAAACTGTTATTTTGAAATGATGTACATCTTTAGCTCTATCCATGTCAATATTCTTTTTTACAAAGAAAAGCTCATTTGACTCCACTTTACTTTCAATTATCCTATAACCATCAATTTCTTTATTATTTATAAGAATTTGCTTTATTCTTTTAAGCATTATCCTAACCTCACTTTCGCTTTGATGTATGGCCCACCAGATGAAGTCTTTACAAATTCTTTGTAGCCTTTACCGCAATATCCTGCTCCATCTAGCTGAACCTCTTCAGAGACCATAGAAATTGATTTTAATAAATCAGGAACAAAACCTGTAATTACTACTGGAGATATTAACTTCCCGGTAAGTTTTCCATCACTAATTTCTCTACCTAAAAGGACTATACATTGAATCCCCCAGTTTTTAGGATCTTCCATTCCACTAAATACTCCTTCAAGGAGATAACCATATTTTATTGAAGCAATCATATCTTCGACTTTATCATTTCCAGCTTCAAAAAATGTATTTGTCATTCTTGCATAGGCTTTTCTTTCAAAAGACTCTCTCTTACCGTTTCCTGTTGGAATAGTTCCAAGTTTTATTGCAGACAACAAATCTGATATACCATTCTTTAATATTCCATTTTCTATTATTACAGTATTTGTTCCTATGGTTCCTTCATCATCAAACAAATATGAGGACATATGCTTAGTTGCTGCTGCTCCATCATGCATAGTAGTTGAAGCAGAAGCTACCTGCTTTCCTATATATTCTGCACCCTTAGCTCTATTCTTCACAAACATATCCATTTCTACTCCATGTCCGAAAGCTTCATGAGCAATTAATCCGGATACATCCGGAGCACATATTACATCATATTCACCAGGTTCTACCGTATTAGCATCAAGTAACTTTATACTTTGCTCTACAATACTCCTATACTTTTCTTTAAGTTCATCAATTATTTCAAAGCCCTTTAATCCTGAAAAAGATTTATAGCAATATTTTGTTTTCTCTTCCCTTCTCGCTACAGAAAATATATATCCCTCTCCTAGCATATATGATTGTTCCAATTCTTTCTTATTAGACATAAATAGCTTTGATATATGATAAGTATTATATATCACATCCACATTTACAATTAAATCTGAATAATCTAAAGCATCATCTTTTATCTCTACTAAGGATTTTATAATCACATCAGATCCTATTTCTTCTGGATTTATCTTAACTTCACCTAAAAGGTTGTCTCTAATCTCGTCTTCTTCTATTACTTCATATGAATTTATGGATATATCCTCAGAAGCTTTATTGAGTTTATTATTAATATTTGTTACAATAGAATCCAATTTTTCCTCACTTAATTCATTAAATGAATACTCTGAGTAATTTATTCCATTATGTATTCTTATAACAAATCCCCTTTCAACTAACATAGAATCATTCACATCTATTCCTGCTTTTGATACTCTAAAGCTTTTTCCTTTTGTATCTGTTCCAAGTACTGAAACATATTTATAATTTTTAGATAGCATAGTGATTAACTTACTTATAACTGGTTTACTGCTCACTAAAAATTTTGAGTTTGATACCTTCACTAAATCTCCTCCTTTTTTAACCAATCAAAATTTATACTTTAATTTAAAAATATCACAATTTAGTTTTTAATAATCACAATATATACCATTATACATATATTTTCTTAAATTTTATAGAATACAGAAAATTTTTCAAAGAACTCTAGAAAATGTTTTTTTATTAGTTACATAAAAAAGGTATCTTTTGATTTTCCAAAAGACACCTCTCTAGTAATCATGACATTATTCTATTAACTGATCCACGCTCCATCTGAACCTACTTTATACCCATTAATTATAGTATTATGGGCCATAGCCCCACTACTAGTATATAAGTAATAATATTTACCATTAATATCTCTAAACCAGCCTGTAAGCATTTTCCCCTGTTTATCTAAATAGTACCAACTTCCATTTATAAATTGCCAGCCTTTTTTCATAGCTCCATCATAGCCCAAGTAATACCAATTTTCATTAATATACTTCCAACCTGTTGCCATATTTCCATCATAATTAAGATAGTAATTATTCTCCCACATATTCTTTACTGGTTTGCCTAAAGTATCATTATATTGCCACTGCCCATTTACTAACACCCATTGATTAGCTTTAATTATAGCTGCAGTTTCATTATTATTTGTATTATTATTATTTGTATTGCCTCTAGTTATATCTAATGTATATGTTCTTTTATTATCATCATCATCTTCAACCGTTATTTTTATTTCATTATTACCTTTATCTAACGATACTGTTTTTTTAAATTTATCATCTTCATCAACTTTTGATCCATCTATTCTAACTGTGTAATCGTCATATTCGTCACTATCACAATCGGGTTTTGCTGCAATTGAAATCTTATTTACAGATTCAGCTACATATACATTATAGCTGGAAGTATTCTTTGAGAAACTAATATTTCCATCACTTAAAGAAAGGCTCTTTAAATACACATCATCATTTTCATCATCTTCATCGTCATTTGAAGAAGTCGCAGTGCATTTTACTTTTATAGTATATTGGCTAGTATAAGAATCATCACTATATTTCACAGTTCCAGGATCATCGTCATATGTTCTTATAATGAGCGTTGTTGTTGAATCCTTTGACAAATCAATGGAACTACTTATCTTAATCCCTTTCGCTGAATTACTTTTGCTTTTAAATATTCTAACATGGCTTGAGCTAACACCTTTTGTAGTAACTTTTATTGTATCCGATGAAGTTTTTGCATAATAAATCCCATTATCTTCTAATTTATCATCATCTACTTCATTCTTACTTTTATAGTCATCCTCATCATAAGTTTTTATTGTACTCCCATCAGATGTTTTTAATTTTACACTAGTTAAATCTCCACTAGCTGCATATGCCTTTGTGCTAATTAAACCAAAGCTTGTTCCCGGTATAACTGCACCAAATGCACTAACTGTGAGTGCAATTGCAATCACTTTTTTTAAGTTTTTATTCATATTGTCACTCCTCTAACTTTATAAATATCAACTTATCTTATTACTCTTGCACCGGTGACTACTTTATAAGTTTCATTGATATGGTATAACTGTATTTCCACTATATAATACAATATAGAATACCACTTCTGGTACTTTTTTAATAACTCATTAGTAAATCAACTTAAAAATCCAGATAAATCCTGCACCTAGACATATTTTTTTAATTTCATTATAAAATTTTCTCACATCTAAGCCTTTTTTATTATAAATAATAAAAAACTGCAAATTCATTTTTTTGAATATTGCAGTTTTTTAAGTATATCCTCTATTTTAAGAATAATTCGTCTCTACAAATGGTCTTAATACAATTTCATCTAAAGCGACACTCGTATCTATATCCAGTGTCTTTAATATCGTATCTGCAGTATTTTCTGGGCTTAAATAATCCTCTCTTTCCTGAGCTCTAAATGGAGTATTTATTCCACCTGGATATACAGAACATACTCTTATATTATTCTTTCTCGCTTCTTTTCTAAATACTTTAGTCAAACCATCTAAAGCACTTTTAGCTGCCGTATAAGCTCCATTACCTTCATTTGAAAATAAGCAGCATGTTGAAAGTATATTTATAATTACCCCTTCTTTTTTCACTTTCATATATTTATAGCACTCTTCTATAAATACTAATGGTGCTATAGTATTTACCTTTAACATTAAATTCATATCTTCGATTTTAATACTTTCTACTAAACCTCGTGCAGTGTTTGCTCCAGCACAATTAATTAGCACATCTATCGTACCAAATTTATCTCCTGCATTATTAACAAATGAAATAATCTTATTTTCATCTGCAATATCAAAATTTTCATAAAATATATTTTTTCTATCTCCTTCATTTATTTCATCTAAAACACACTTCATTTTTTCTTCTGATCTGCCGCAAAACGCAACCTTAGCTTCCATTTTTATTAACTTTAAAACTAAGCTTTTTCCAAGACCCGAAGTGCCTCCTGTAACAACAACACATTTATTCTTCCAATAACTCATAAATAATCCCCCTTGATTTTTCCTTTGATTTTTTTGCTTTTAATAACGTAAATTGGTATTTTTTATACTATGTAAACTATACCATATTTTTATTATTTATCCTATACTAATAAAAAATTAATATAAAAAATCCACGTACTACTATAGTAATCCGCAGATTTTCTTTTTAAATATAATACTTTCTTACTCTACACTCATCTCTAGAGCTTACTTTTAATTTCTTCTCTTTCCATATTAGTTTCATCCCTTAAGCTCAAAAGATAATTTATAAAACCTTCTCTTAAGTCATCGCGTTTTAAAGTAAACTCTATATTTGCTTTCAAAAAGCCTAGTTTATCTCCAACATCATATCTTTTTCCCTCAAAACAATAAGCATATACTGCTTCATGCTTTGTTAATTCTTTTAACGCATCGGTTAATTGCACTTCTCCGCCTTTACCCGGTTTAGTTACTTCTAATATATCAAATATGTCTGGTGTTATTATGTATCTTCCAAGAATGGCTATGTTAGATGGAGCTTCTTCAATCTTCGGTTTTTCTATCATATCACTAACTTTATACAATCTTTCTTCTATTTCTATTCCCTTAACTATTCCATACTTAGATACATTTGCTTCTTCAACTTCCTGTACTCCTAATATAGAAGTCTTGTATTGATCGTAACAATTTATTAACTGCTTAAGGCATGGAACTTCATTATCTACAACATCATCTCCAAGCATTACTGCAAAAGGTTCATTTCCAACAAAAGTTTTAGCATGCTTTATTGCATCACCAAGACCTTTAGGCTCTTTTTGACGTATATAATAAATATCTACCATATTTGATACATCTTTCACAAGATTAAGTAATTCTTCTTTATGCGCATGCTCAAGCTCATCTTCAAGCTCTACAGACTTATCAAAATGATCTTCTATTGCTCTTTTATTTCTACCTGTAATTATTAATATTTCCTCAATTCCAGAAGCTACAGCTTCTTCTACTATATATTGAATAGTGGGTTTATCTACTATTGGCAACATTTCTTTAGGTTGTGCTTTTGTAGCTGGCAGAAATCTTGTTCCAAGACCTGCTGCCGGTATTACTGCCTTTCGTACTTTCATAGTGCTTCACTCTCCTCTTTTTCAAATCTTAAAGAAAATTTTTTAATAGCATTATCAAAAAGAACTTTTAATAAATATGCAACTAGAAACATATTTAATATCGAAGTAACTTCAAGACAATTGTTAAAAATTGTTGTATTGTTTCTAAATAAAACTGTAGAAATATTGATATAATTAGTGATACTGAATCCTATAGCCAATAGAAAAAATCTTCTGTCTTTCAGGTATATTAATGCTAATATGGCTATTGCTTCTGCTGGAAATAAATATCTTTCATGCATTCCAACTGAAAAAGTAAATACTCCTGATATTTGAAGCAAAGCTATGGCCGAAACATATTTTCTATCATTTCCTTTTATGTAAATGAACCAGCCAATTAATGTTGTTAAAACAATAAATATCATTCCTAGTGTATGATAACTTATCGAAAATAATTCAGTATTATAATCTTTGTAGTTTCCTCCAATTAAACCAAAAAAATTAAACGCATTTATTGAAGCATATGGATATTCTGATATAGTCTTTGTATACAAATTAATAATCCATAAAGGATTTTGAGAGTTTAATGAAAAAGGAATAATTATTATTAAGGCAGTAATAAATGCTGAAATTGCCGAATATACAAAGTTCTTTATTGTTCTTTGCCTTACTAATTCAAAAAAAAGTATTGGAAGAAATATTATTCCTTGTGGTTTCATAAGTATTGCAGCTGCAAACATTCCTGACGATAATATATATTTCTTTTCAGATAATAAATATAATGCTATAACAATTAGCAATGTAAAGAATGAATCGACTTGTCCCCAAAATGTAGAATCAATAAACACGGCTGGATTAAAAATATAAAATGCTCCTAATAAAATACTTATATATACGCTTAAGTATTTCTTTCCAAGTTTATATATAAAATATGATGTAATAATATCTGCTATTATTGATGGCATTTTTAGTATCAATGTATAATATGGATTAACAGTAGATAAACTTGCAATTTTTCCGATTAGCCCCAATATATATATATACAATGGCGGATAATCTGCCTGCCTAGCACTAGAATAGAAATTAGAGAAACTATTTGCTGCAGATTGTGCCCAATCTCTAAATAAGGCAATATCACCACTAAATCCCTGCATAAGCGTTGCTGCTGCAACTCTTAATAGAAAACCTACTGATAATACTGTAAATATCAAGAATTTTTCATCTTTTAAATTAATTTCTATCCTTTTACGTCTAAATAGATAATACCCCAAACAAGATACCATTAAAAATATCCCTCCATATATGTTGAGCTCTAGAACATACTTGAAATTTTCACCACCGCCCCTTTGCATATTACCTCTAAACTGTGCTAATTGTCCATTTCCATTATTTTCTCTTTGATTATTATTAAAGTCACCTTGATTATTTCTATTCTGCTGCGATTGATTATTATCTCCAGATCTTCCTACTCTTGGAATCTCCATATCCTTACTCCCATTTTCTTGGTTGTCCTGCATCTTATTACTACTATCTGTATTTGCTCTATCTGATGTTATAGTTTTATCTCCAGATTTACTTTTATCATCCCTAGAAATAGAATTATTTCCACCAAAATTCACCTGACTATTTTGCATAATTTCATTACTATTATTAATTTTATAATTCTGAAGAGCATATACACATGTAACTATTGATAATCCTAATACAAATATTAAAATAACTCTAAGTATATACTTCTTATATCTTCTATTTTCCATTATTCCTGTTTCCTTTCAGCAAAATTATTAAAATAAGGGGGCTAGTTTTTGCTAATTTACTCCTAAGCTATAAGAGTTACAACAAATACTTCCCCTCACTTCAATAGTTTATATTCTAAATATGCTTTTACTTTAAAGTATCTGCTAAATCTTTCAAATCATATAATTGTTCTGAATTATTTCTACCAAAATTCTGCACATTTGAGTTTGAATTTCTGTTATAACCTTTATCATTTGATCTATCAGTACCCAAGTCTTCATTTTGCATATTTGTAGTAGTATCTTTATATTCACTTTCTGGAACCACTTTTCCATTTTCAGTTACCCAGTTCATAATCTCATTACTTCCACCTGGGCCTCCTCCACCTGTTAATACATATCTTACTTCTCCATTCTTAACCAATTCCTTAAATTCATCTAAAGTAAGTATATTATCTGAACCAGAGAAACCTCCAAGCGCCATAACTGATTCACCTGATTGTATTATTATGCTGTCAGCACTTTGTGACGAAGAAACTACAAGTGAATACTTTTCTGTTGTTATATTATTCTTTAAGAAATCAATAAGCTTTGAACTGCTTACATTATTTCCCCCACCAAAAGACATTCCACCCATACTCTTTTCTCCACTTGAAAGAAGCTCTAATCCTGCACAAGGAATTGTACTATTTACACTATGAGTTATTGCTGCACTTGCACCAATAAATGGAGTAACTAAAATCCCTATTGTAGCAATTCCTAGTAATACCTTTTCTAAATTCATATTCTTATTATCGTCTAAATTAATATTATTTTTATTCTTAATGAATGTCCTTATATTTAATATTGCTAATGTAATAGAAGCTACAAAGCATAATATTAATGATCCTAAAATTACATTTCTTATAACTGTTGATAAGTTACTTGTGAAATATGATAACATCATCATATGAGTAATACCAGTTATAGCAAAAGCTATTGGTAAAAGCCAAGCTTTCCATTTGCCTTCTTTATAAAGTTCCCACATTGTGGTAATTCCAATTCCAGCTAAAGCTGCTGCTGGAGGTGCCATCATTGTTAAATAATATGGATGGAATAACCCTGTTGTATAACTAAAGTATATAAATTCAGGAACTAACCAAGTAATCCATAATACTAGAGACACTTTTCTTTGATTATCTAATCTAAATCTTAATTTTTCTTTTATTGCACCTGCTAAAAATCCTAATAATGCAAGTGGTAAAAACCAAACTATTTGATCTGATAAACTGCTTTTAACAAATAATCTTGTAAGACCTGATTTTACTTGTGATCCAAAAGAACCCTGAAGACCGCCTTGGCCTCCTCCTGGTCCGCCACCTTGACCACCTCTTGGTCCTCCACTAGGTGGTTGCATATTGTTGCCATCTTGGTTTTCTCCATTTGATGGCGCCCCCGGCATTCCTTGATTATTCTTATCACCTTGCGCTGCTGTTCCTCCTTGATTATTTCCATTAGGAGCTCCTTGCGGCATTTGTTGATTGATATTATCATTGCTGCTATCACTTACATCTGTTGTATTTTGTGTTTGTCTTTTTCCATCATCTTTATTGCTGCCTCCACCAAAACCTTTATTTGATGTACTACTAAGACCAAGTCTTTCTAACCCATTATGTCCAATTATTAGTTCCATTTCACTATTATTTGTACTGCTTCCTACATATGGTCTATTTTGTGTTGGCACTAAATCTACAATCATAGCCCAAGAAAAAGATACTGCTATTAATATAACTGAACCAATAATAAAATGCCCTATTTTCTTCTTAAATGATATTGTTGAAGAAAGCAGATATGTAATGTAAATAGCTGGTCCAATCATATAAGCTTCTAACATTTTTATGTTAAATCCAATGCCTACAAGTAATAAACTTATATATAGATACCTAGCTTTTCCTTTTTCAGTAGCTTTTTCAAGAGCTACACAAGCAAAAAGTAATGTCACAACAAGTAAATTATCTATTGTATTATTCCTGCTTGCAGCTATAAAAACTGGTGTAACTGCAAGGCATAATGCTGAAATAAGTCCTGCTAATTTTCCAAATGATTTTTTAACAAGATAATATATAAGGTAAACCGAAATTACTCCTGCTAATGCTTGTGGCAACAGTATGCTCCATCCACTATACCCAAATATTTTAGCAGAAATTGCCTGTATCCAAAATCCCATTGGTGGTTTATCTATTGTTACAAATCCTGCTGGATCAAGAGATACAAAAAAGAAGTTCTTTAGACTCATAGTCATACTCTTTACCCCAGCAGCATAATATTCATTTCCATACCCGTCAATACTTATATTAGCAAAATTAAGTATTGCAGATAATATTAAAATTAATGAAACACTTATATTTTCCTTAGTTAATTTTATATTATTCCTCATTTATCCTCCTACAGCGTCTTTTGTTCTAAGTTAACAATTTTGAACTTTTTATCGCTTCTAGTGTAATTTTTTGTACTGTCAATTATATAAATAGGCCTTCCTTTACTTTCATCGAATATTCTTCCTATATATTGTCCCATTATACCGATACATCCGAGTATTACACCAAACATCATCATGTTTATTCCAATCATTAGTGTAAAATTTATAATGCCATTTTTATTAAAAATATCCTTCACAAAATCTGAAATTATTAAAATAATTCCTAGTATAAAAGCTAAAACTCCTAAATATCCTGCAATTACAAGAGGCTTATATGATAAAGCAGTTATACCATCAGAAGCCAATTTCAGCATTTTTTTCAAAGGATATTTAGTTTCCCCTGCAAATCTTTCTTGTCTTACAAATTCCACATAAGTTTGTTTATATCCAACCCAGCTTACAAGTCCTCTTACATATCTATTCTTTTCTGGAAGTGCAATTAAAGCATCACATACTTTTCTATCTATCAGTCTAAAATCCCCTGCATCTACTGGAACATCAACGCTTGTCATACTTCTTAGAAGTCTATAATACATTTTAGCTGTAACCTTTTTAAAGAAAGTCTCTCCTTCTCTTTTTATTCTTTTTCCATAAACTACTTCATAGCCTTCCTTCCACTTTTCAATCATCTTAAGCATAACTTCAGGCGGATCTTGAAGGTCTGCATCTATTACTATGACGGCATCTCCAAGTGCTAAGTCCATTCCTGCTGTTATTGCAGCTTGATGACCAAAGTTCCTTGAAAAATTAATAAGTTTTATATTTTCATCATTGTTGCATATTCTTTCTGCTTTTTCTCTTGTCTTATCTTTACTTCCATCATTTACAAACACAATTTCATAAGTCTCTTTTGTTGTATCCATAACTTCTTTTAATCTTCCATAACTTTCATCTATAACAAGTTCTTCATTATATAAGGGTACTATAATAGAATAAATTACTTTTCCATTCATTTTTATCACCTCAAATTATGTAATTATTTAAATAAAAATACTATCTCTAGCTTTCTTTAATCTATATTTGTATTGTAATAATTAATTGTCACAGTTCTGTTACATTCCAATTACAACTCCTCTACAATTTTAATGTAAAAATTCAAGATTTGAGCTCTCACTTTTTCTTATAAGATTTCTTCAAAAATTGTTGACGTTGTGAACTGTGCATTACAAATTGCAATATATATAGTTATCTATGATATAATTATTGAATATAATAATTTCTATATTTATGAAGGTGATATTTTGAAAATTGGTAAATTTGTTGAATCTAACAATCTAACTATAGATACAATAAGACATTATATGGATTTAAGCTTAATAGTTCCTCAAAAACTAGGAGGTCAATATGATTTTGATGAGAAATGCCAGGAGGATTTAGACGATATACTTTCTTTTAAAGAATTAGGTTTTACTCTTGGCGAAATAAAATCTATTTTTCTATTTAAGCATTTTGCAAAACTCACCCACTACCAAGAAAAAGAATGTTATAAAGAATTATTTATAAACAAAGATAAGCAAATTAAAAATCAAATTAAAGAACTTACTGAAGTAAAGCATAGACTTGAAGGAAAATTGGATGAGCTTTCACAAATTAAAACTGGAAATGAATCCATCATTGGTATTAATCTAAAATCACTTAATCTTTTTAAATGCTGTAAATGTGGTAGTGATTTAGAGCTAAGTGAAGCAAATATAATAAACAATCAAATTATTAACGGAAAATTATCTTGCCATTGTGGCGAAGAATATTTTGTTGAAGAAGGAATACTTAAAATCGGAAAAAATACTCTATCTACCGAAATTAAATTTAATCTTAACTCCATTATTGAATATATAACTGATACAGATATCCATTACCTCGATAATTTGCACAAAGGAATGGAATGGATATATAAAAAAGTAGATTTTTCAAGCTTCAAAAATAAAGTAATGCTCGAATTAGGCTCTGGTTTTGGCTTCACCCTAAGATATATCTATAACGATCTGCCAGATGACATGACATATATAGCAGTAGACCATGATATTAATAAGCATAAATTTTTAAAGAAAGTCCTTGAAATAGCTAATTGTAAAAAAAATATAGTCTTTATCTGCTCAGACTTTCTTCAAATTCCAATAAAAGATAAATCTGTTGACATACTATTAGATCTATCTGGTACGAGCAATTACAGCTTCTCTAATGAAGATTTCTTATTATCAAAAATAGATGATCTTATAAAAGATACTGCTTATTTTATAGGGGCATATATTCTATTTAAAAACTTTACTTTAAACAGCCTGATAGCTGATAAATATAAAAAGAACTTTATTTTAACTAATATCAAAGAAGAGATTTCTAAACTTAAGTATAATATTTTAGAAGAAAATAAATCTAATTATGTAGAAAAGGGGGGGTAAATACGAAAATTATTTTAAAGTTGGTGAAAAAGTATATTCTTGTTATATATTAGGACAAAGATAGGGTTACCCCCATCTTTGTTCTATTTTCATAGAATAAATTTTAAATTTATATCTTGATGTAGCCATATGACCATGATTTAGAATTTATTTATCTTTAAAGCTAGAGAAATGTTCATGCTAAATCTAAGCTATTGATTATTGATTTAGTATAAGTGTTACTTTAACTAAAGAAATACTATCTTTTAAGGAATGATAAAATGCTCGAAACAAAAATTAAGTTCAACAAGGTTACTCAAAATAGAGATTTACTAAATATGTCTCTGTTTTCTTTGGCAAGTTCTATTTCCATCTTTGGAACCTCTGCATATAATTTTGCCATAAGCCTATATGTATTAAAAATCACAAACTCTGGTTTAAATTTTGCAACAACACTTATACTAGGTGTTTTATCAGTCATAGCTGTAACTCCTTTTGCCGGAGTCCTTGCTGATAAGCTCAATAAAAAATTAATTTCTATCACCGCAGATATACTTAATGGCTTTTTACTTATGTTTATATATTTATTAATCCGTAATGGATACACTTTAGACCTTAAGCTAATTTATATTAGCACATTTTTCTTAAACTTCTTTTCTACCATATATGGTATAAGTATTGAAGCTGCAAAACCAAACTTGGTTCACGAAAACAAACTTATTTCTTTAAATTCAATAAGTAAAGTTATTGAATCCTCAGCATCTATATCGGGGCCAATGGTTGGTGGGCTATTTTTTGCGATATTAAATATAAAATATTTTATTTTCATTAATAGTATATCTTTTATTATTTCTGCCTGTCTTCAGCTGCTCATAGATTTTAGATTAAATTACTCTGAAGTTTCTAGTAATAACAAAAAACTTAGTTTTTACGCTGATATAAATGACTGCTTTATTTACCTAAATAAAAGAGAAGATATTATTAAAATGACTATAATTTTTGTTGCTATAAATTTTTTTATTGGCCTTTCAATAAATATTCCAATGCCTTATATAATAAATAACATAATGCAATTGAATACGAAACTTTATGGATTAATTCAATCGACTTACTCAATAGGGGCAATTTTAGGTGCTATTATAATAAAGAAGATTATAAAAAATTTCTCCTTAGAAAAAATAATAAAATCAGCAACTATATTATTGTCATCCTGCATGATTGCTCTCGGCTTTTCAGTCATAATACAAGCTAAAATATCTGATGAAACATTTATATTAATATATTTTGTTTTAGTAACTATACTAATTGGATTTTCAATTTCATTTATAGATATCCCTATTTTCTATTTTCTACAAAAGACAATTTCAGATGAATTTAGAGGCAGAGTCTTAGGCTTAGTAATAAGCATAGCTAAAATAGTTCTTCCAATTGCCCTAATTATTTCTGGATACTTGATAAATCAAGTTCCATCATATCTTTTATCTATAGTTGGAGGGATACTACTTTTTATTTTCACCCTACTATTTATTAAAACTATTTAAATTTATAAATTACTACTCTTTTGAGTCAAAATTGTAATTGTCTAACTTGTCTATAGTTTATTACAATTTTCAAATTGCCTTTTATTTTACTTATGAAATTATACTAATACCATTTATAACTTTAAACAAATCAAGTGCAACTACTACTATTATTAAAATAGATGTAAAGAATTTTGACATAATACCGTCCTGCATTTTATTTGCCTGAAGCCATTTCTTAATGGAACTTCTATAATATAAAAGAAATATAATCAATATAAATAAGCCAATATTTATAAAGCTATAATTTACAAGCTTTTCTGTTTCTGAATTTAAGCCAATAGCCATTTGTGATATAATTTGAACAGAAATATTATTAATAATATGTAGTAATATAGTCAGCTTAATTGAGTATTCCATAGCTAAATATCCTAATACAATTCCAAGTCCTATTGCCATAAATATTTGAAAAAAGTTTCCATGCATTAACCCAAATAATATTGCTGAACCCAAGATAGCAACTTTTTTTCCATACTTTTCAAGACTCCTAAGAATTGCTCCCCTATAAATAAATTCTTCAATTACTGGTCCTAGTATGCATGAGTAAATAATCATTGGAATCGCTAATTCATTTAAAGATTCTAAATCTTCTAGAGCTGAATTAGCACTTAATCCCATAAAATTAAGTCCTAATTCTAGTATATCTGAAAAAAACACCAATAAGCTATTTGCTGATAATACTATAACTAGTCCTATTATTACAGTTCTCATTGTAAAATCTTTGTTTTTTATCTTCAAGTCATATTCAAAAAACTTTCTTCCTCTATAGATTAAGAATGGAATGAATGAAAGCATAACTGCAACTATACTCATTACTCCGCTATAAGTTCCATTGTTTAAAATCCCTGTTAATTGGTCATAGCTAGTATTTGGATTTCTTACGGTCTGCTCTGCCATAACAATCATTGCAAATACTATAGCAACTACATATGCAATTATTTCTTTCATTAAAATTGTAAGTCCAAGTTTATTAAAGTCTCTTTTAATTAATTTTTTGATTATTTGGGGCTCATTACTCACTTATGTCACTCCATTTCTTTTACTTAATTCAAATAAATTATATTCTGGAGATGACTAATAAATTCTTATTTTCACGTAAAAAAATAGATGACTTGAAATCATCTATTTTATAAAATAAAATTTAAAGTTTACTATTTTTCATTTAAAAATCTTTTAAATATATCCTTCCATACTCTCGATTCGCTTATATGAATTTTCTAAGATCTCTTTTGGATAACCTACATACTCTAAAAGTTTAATTGCATTTCTCGTTTTAGATATACCTCTTTTTAGTTTATAATCGAACTTAAGTCCATTTTTCTCATCAATTTCTTCACTAAAATAATAAAAATCATAATTTTCCTTTAGCATTTCTGAAAGTTCTCTATCATGAGTTGCAACAATACATATTGCTTTTCCTTTATTAATATAATTAAGAATCTCAGCTGAAGAAGAAATTCTTTCAAGAGGATTTGTTCCTCTAAAGATTTCATCAATTGGACAAAAGACAGGAATTTCTTTTTCTGATGCCTTAATTATTCTTAAAATC
This sequence comes from Clostridium sp. BL-8, assembly GCF_002006495.1. Taxonomy (NCBI): domain Bacteria; kingdom Bacillati; phylum Bacillota; class Clostridia; order Eubacteriales; family Clostridiaceae; genus Clostridium; species Clostridium sp. BL-8. The sequence continues at coordinate 8,855 of NZ_LZZL01000034.1, read as the reverse complement.
GCTTCTGCTTCTGCTAAATAATAGCTTTTTCCATGGATAATATCATCTTTTGGGCTAATAGATGATACAATATTTAATAAACAACCTTCATATTCCTTCGCTAAAGCAAAATTGAAAGTTTGTGCCAAAAGTATATTGGTGCTTACCATTCTTAAAAATGTAGATTTTCCTGACATATTTGTACCTGTTAAAACAATTCCCTTTTTTGCTATATCAATAGAATTTCCAACAGGTTCCTTAAGAAGTGGATGTATTCCATCACTTATTTTTAATGATGTTTCTTTAATAAATTTAGGACTAGTGCATTTTTCTTTATTTTCATTTTCATAAATAGCAATAGAAATTAGTGCATCAAGCTCTCCAATCATATAATATAAATTTAGTATTTTATCTTTCTTCTCCAATAACTTTTCATTAGCTTTATAATACGTAATTTCTTCTATTAAAAACGGAATGGAAATTAGTTCAAATAATCCATCAAAGGAATTTACTATACTAATTAAGCAAGTAGACTTATCAATACTTTTTACTTCTCGTAACACTTCTCTAATCCTAGTTATATATGATTGAATTTCCTCATTTTCAATTTTGGATAATTTCTTTGCCGCACTAATTAAGTCCCTTAAATATATAAGACCAATAGCATTTATATTTTCATGCTCTTTTGTATGAATATATATTTGAACAAAAATATCTATCATTACCAACATCATTAAATCTGGTTGTTTAAGAATAATGGCTGCTGCTATCAATAAGATAGGCAATACACCCAAAAAAGAATAAATAAAGAACTTTGATTTATTCACGTGAAGGATTCCATTCATCATTTCTATTAATCTATTTTTTTTATCATAAATCATATTACAAAATATCCTTCTTATCTCCACTGTTAAATCAATACTTTCTTTAAATATCTCTATTAACTTCCCTCTTTCTTTTAATTCCATTTCCTCTATAAGTGGATTTCTAAGCATTGTATATAATACAGATTCTCCTTCTGCTGAATAAGTTCTATCTAATTTATAAAATACTTCATCCATAATTAAGTCATCCCAAGTTTGATTATCTAAAGTAAATTCATTTTTGGCCTCTATATCAAATAGTGTTCTTATTTTATCAATATCTCTTTTTTTATTTTTATCTGCATTAAGATCCTTCTGTATAAAACTTCTACTAACATTAATATTCATCTCCTACTCTTCCCCCCCTTATGTAAACTATATACCAAATTTAATCTAACATTATCTTCAAATTAAAATATAATCATCAACCATTTCTTTCAATCTTCTTTCGTTTTTTATATTTATAGATCAAACATTTCTTAATTATAGTTTTTATTCATAAATATGTCAATTTTAATGTTATTTCACTTTTTAGTTTCTCAAAACAAAAGGACCTAATAAAATAGATAACTTTTTGTTTTCTATCTTATAGGTCTTTATAAGAATTTAAGAATTGTACTCTTCCCAAATCTTAATTAACAAATTAAACTATATTTATTCTCTTTCAACTACTAATGCAGTTCCTTGTCCTCCACCAATGCACAAGGTAGCAAGTCCTTTCTTTGCATCCCTTTTCTTCATGGCATGTAATAATGTAACTAATATACGCGCACCAGATGCTCCTATTGGATGACCTAAGGCAATAGCCCCTCCATTAACATTTACTTTAGTCATATCTAACTTTAAATCTCTTGCTATTGCTATACTTTGTGATGCATAGGCTTCATTTGCTTCAATTAAATCTAAATCTTCAGCGTTTAAGTTTATTTTATCTAAAGCTGCTTTTGTTGCATGGAATGCACCATATCCCATTATTGCTGGATCTAATCCTGCTGAACCATACGAAAGGATCTTTGCAAGCGGTTTTATACCTAACTGTTTAGCTTTATCTGCACTCATTATAACTAAGGCTGCGGCTCCATCATTAAGACCTGACGCATTTCCTGCTGTTACTGTGCCATTTTCTTTGAAAATTGGTTTAAGTTTTGATAAAGCTTCAATTGTATTCCCGAATCTAGGAAATTCATCTGTATCAAAAACTAATTCACCTTTCTTTGTTTTTACAACTATAGGAACTATTTCTTCCTTAAATTGTCCACTTTTTATTGCTTCCTCAGCTTTATGTTGAGATTCTAATGAAAATTGATCTTGTTCTTCTCTTGTTACATTCCACTTTTCAGCTACGTTTTCTGCTGTCATTCCCATATGATAGTTATTAAAAGCGTCCCATAATCCATCTTGAATCATCTCATCTATAAATTCTCCATGTCCCATTCGTTGGCCCCATCTTGCATTTTTCACTAAAAATGGAGCACCAGACATATTTTCCATACCACCGGCAACAATTATATCTGCATCTCCTGCTTTTATAATTTGAGCCGCTAAACTAACTGCTCTTAAACCTGATCCACATACTTTATTTAATGTTAACGCTGGAATTTCTACAGGTAGTCCTGCTTTAACTGCTGCCTGCCTTGCAGGATTTTGACCCAACCCTGCTTGAAGAACATTTCCAAAGATAACTTCACCAATTTCTTCTGATTTTATATTTGCTCTTTTGACTGCTTCCTTTATTACTGCTGCACCTAACTCTACTGCTGGTACATCCTTTAATGTTTTCCCATATGCTCCTATTGCAGTTCTTACTGCACTTACTATTACTACATCTCTCATACTATTATTCCTCCTACATAATTCATGTTGATATTTTCAATAAATATTAATAGACTAGTTTGTTTATTTTTTATTCAAAAAAATATTTTTTCTTCTTCATAAGATAAATATTAGACCAGTTCGTCTATTTTGTCAACTAGTCTAATAAATTTATTTATAATTATAAGAAGCTTTTATATCCTCTACACTAATTGTAAGTAACCCTTCTCTATCTCTTATATCATCTTTAATGATTCTATCTGCTTGTTTCATTTTTATTTTTTCATAATATTTTCTGACCAATCTTCCATTTCCAAAATTCTTATCTTTATTACTATACTCCTCTTGAAATATACCCTTTAAATTTTCTTTCGCTTCATTCGAAAGAATATAGCTTTCTTTTTCGCATAATCCTTCGAATATTTTCATTAATTCATCGGGATTATAGTCCGAAAATTCTACTGTGAATTTCACTCTACTTTCCATTCCAGGATTTAAATTCACTAAATCTTCCATTTCCTTTGTATATCCAGCCATTATCACTACAAGTTTGTCTCTACTATCTTCCATCTCTTTTATCAATGCTGCTATTGCTTCCTTTCCGAAGTCACTACTAGTGCCCCCAATTAAGCTATAAGCCTCATCAATAAATAATATCCCTCCATAAGCTTCTTTTATTTTATTTAAAGTTTTAGGTGCAGTTTGGCCAACATATTCTCCAACTAAATCTGCTCGTGTAACTTCAACCATATGACCTTTCTTTAACACACCAATAGCTTTAAGAATTTTCCCTATAATTCTTGCAACAGTCGTTTTTCCTGTACCAGGGTTTCCCGTAAATATCATATTTAATGAGATATCCTCAGTATTTATTCCCATTTCCTTTTTTCTATGTTGAAGCTCCAAAGTATTTATTATTCCTTTTAAAATACTTTTCACATCGTCAAGTCCAACAAGCGCATCTAATTCATCTTGTAATTCTGACATTTTATCACGTGCGTAAAATTCAAGATTTATTCCAAAATCCTCAGGAGTAAGCGTAACTAATTCTTCCTTTGAAACTTCACTATCTCCAATTCTAAATGCTTTCTCCCTTATTGCAGACTCTAATATATTTCTAGCTGCTCTTGCATTAGAAAAATTATCATCTACCTTCTCTATCTTTATTTTTTCTAAGAAGGCTTTTTCTCCGTCTTCATTTATTTTATAATAATTTTCATTTGCCATACTTTTTACAATTTCAACCAATTCAACATCATTATAATCTTCAAATTCAATTTCTAAATTAATTCTGCTCCTAAGCCCTGGGTTTAACTTCATTAGATTTTTCATTTCTCCAGTATATCCTGCTAGAATGACAGTAAATTTAGCTCTGTTATCTTCCATTGCTTTAATTAATACTTCTATGGCCTCTGCACCATAATCATTACTGCCCTCTCCTCCCTTTGCTAAAGAGTATGCTTCATCAATAAAAAGTACTCCCCCCATAGCTCTATCTATAGCCTTTTTTGTAAGTTTTGCGGTTTCACCTATAAAACGCCCTACAATTTCACTTCTATCTACCTCTATTAATTGCCCTTTTTCTAAAATCCCCAGATAATAAAATATATCTCCAATCAGTCTTGCAACGGTAGTCTTTCCCGTTCCTGGATTACCCAAGAAAGCAAAATGATAACTCTGATTGATATTCTTTTCGATTCCTAAAACGTTTGACCTGTTGTTTTCATATTTAATAAGCTGTACAATTCTTTTTATTTCAGCTTTTACAGTATTTAATCCAATCAAAGAATCAAGTTTATCTAAAGCTTCCTGCAATAAAACTGAATTTTTATTTTTCTCATCCTTCTGAGCAGTTTCTGCATTTGAAAAATTATTTTCTATATTTCTTTCTAAATTAACAGCTTCATCTTTCTTATATTCTTCCTTATGATTTTCACTTATCTCATTTAAATCTCCATTTTGCAATCCCATATCTATAATATCATCTATTGATGATTTTACTCTGCTTTCATTAATTTTAAAGTCTTCACCAATACTAGGTTCACTCTTACCTGGTTTACTATTAAGGACTGAACCTTGCCTAAGTTTAGCTTTATTAATCATAACTTTTTCATATATTTTTGATACATATTTTGCTGCCTTTTGAGCAATATAGGAATCTGAATTTTCAACTATACTTTTCCTACACTCTTTTAAGCATTCAAAATAATCACCATTAATATATAAAAACTTTATTATATCGAATTCAAGTTCATCATCATTTCCCAAGGCTCTAGCTTTGTTTAATAACTTCAGAATCTCACGTTCATCTTCTCCTTGAGCTATGTAGCATTTACTTAATAATCTTATAGCTTGAAAAGTTTCGTTATCGATATTTACTGCTAAAGTTGCATACTGAAATGCTTCATCAAAGTTATGCCTGCGCAATTCAATCTTACCAAGAGTTATTATTGCATCTAAGTTATAATTATCAAGTTCATAGGCCTTTTTTGAATAATTATAAGAGTTTTCAAAATCATTTATCTCAAAAAAGCAGCATCCTATAAGACCTAGATATTTATTATTATTTTCATCATAATAAATAGCTTTTTTTAAGCACTCAGTTGCTTTTAAATATTCCTTGCAATTATAGTAAGTAAGTGCCAGAAGATAATGTAGACCTGGATGATCATTAAAACAATTTATAGCACCAAGTAATATTTTAGTGGATTTATCATAAAAACAATTATTATTATATTGTTGTATTTCACTTTGAAATTTATGAAATTGCATTTTATCATGTAAATTTGTGAATTCCATATTTCCCTCCTCACTAAAAAGCGTACTTATGTTAAATCAATTTAAACTTCCTCATCTTCAAAATTATATCATAAGTCCATATTTTTTCATATTCTTCCTTTAAGCTTGACACTTTTTTGTAATACTTCGTACATATATTCCAATATTCATAGCTTTATATGATTATTGGAAATTTCTCTGCTTAAGCATTTTTATATTTCTATTAAAATAATATTTAAATAAACAAAGAAAAAATCATTTTTTTCTTCATATAAAATAAGACCATAACAAGGACTTATCCCCCACTATGGTCACAATATACAATATTAATTATTTTTACTTTTTATTAGCTATATGAAAATAAATAACAAGTCCAAAGTTGTCATGGATATTTTTTCATCAGGCAAAGAGACAAAGTGCCCTCCCAGCTAGTGTGTTAGGAAACATTGCTGCCACAGTATGACGAAAAGCAGTCTAACAAATTGACTTATTATTTTTTGATTTTGCCTTAAATCTATTATAGGTTCTTAATTTTTTAGAGAATTTATAGATAATGTTGATTTTCATTTATTATTAAAGAACTGTAAATATAGGAATTAATAAATACCGGATTAAATTAATATTCTATAATAATAAATGCCCTAAAAAATCAACATTATCTAATTTATAACTGACTATTATAAACCCCTTAACCAGTTATAAAAATTCTTTACTATAAAATCTCTCTTTACAAGAATTATTATACTTTAACATAATGAAGAAGTATATTATACAAAAGTATAATATTTTACGATTTTTAATTAAATTTTATACTAAAAATTAAGTACATATCCAAGCTATTTTCTTTTAAAAACACCAATACGCATATCTATAGTAATAATCATTGAATCATATGCTTCTAATTTTTCTTTGTTCTCCTGGGTGGATTTCCAATAATGAGGTGTCATCTTTAATAAACTTAATATTTCCTCTTTGTTTAAATTAACATCAAAGGTAACATTTGCTTCCTTAATATAGTCATTATCCTGCTCGTCTGCTTTATACACTTTATCATTTAAATGCACTTCTGAATATATAATATTTCTTAACTGTATTAAATGATTTGTTCTAGGCAGTACTCTGACAAAAATTCCATTATTCTTTAGTACTCTATTACATTCATTTATATCTATAGGACTAAATACAGAAAGAAGGCAGTCTATGGATTTATCATCTACAGGTATATTAAAATTATTTCCGACCACAAAGATACATTCTTTATTAGCTTTACTCGCATATCTAACAGCCTCTTTGGATACATCCATGCCATAGAAATTCGCTGCTATACTTCCTTTATTCATATAATTTTTCAAATTAGTTAAATAATAACCTTCCCCACATCCTAAATCCATAACATTAAATCTATTATCATCAGATTTTTCTAAAGTTTCAACAATAATTTCATTAATTTTATCAGAAACTGGCTTATAATATCCTCTATTTAAAAATTCTACTCTCGATAGTACCATTTCTTTAGAATCGCCTGGATTTTTACTTCGTTTTTGATTACTGATTAATAAATTTACATAGCCTTCTCTTGCTATATCGTATGAATGATTGTTATTACATCTATATGTCTTCTTTAAATCATCCTTGATTATTTTATCCTTACAAATAGGACATAATAATAATTCCTTATTATAAATATTATTCATAATGAATAAACCTCCTTGCCATCTATTCCAGTCTTTACACTATACACTTTTTATGCTTAATTCGCAACTTCTTTGCTTCTTAGATTTATATTAAAAAATTTTTCTTAAATTAATTAATATAGCTATATATTAATATAACTAACTGAAATAGCAGAAGCCTCCTGCCTTTCGGTTAGTTATCAAAAATTTAAATTTCACACAACTTTTATATTAATGCTGCATCTACTAAAATTACTTGACATATTCCGTAACTAAATCTGTAAAAAGAATTCCATCTAAATGATCTATTTCATGACAAAAACATTTTGCTAAATCTTTAGTTCCTGTTAGTATAATTTTCTTACCATTTTCATTAAGTGCTTCTACTGTTACCTTCTCTGGTCTAATTAATTTTCCAAACACATTAGGATTACTTAAACATCCCTCTATAACTTCCTGCCTGCCTTCTGCACTTATTATCTTTGGGTTTACTAATTTTATTAATCCTTCCCCCATATCTATCACAACAAGCCTTCTTAATACTCCTATTTGTGGTGCCGCAAGACCACCACCATTTTCAGTATTATACATTGTTTCAGCCATATCATTTAGAATTTGTCTTATCTTATCGTCTACAACTTCAACTTCCCTACTTTTTTTTCTTAATATCTCATCACCAAAAAGCCTAATTTTTCTTAATGCCATTTAAATCACACCTCTGCTTTGCTGTGCTCTTGATTTTCTTTCACTTTCTTCAAAAAGAAATATTTCTTCTATTTGACAATGAAATATTTGTGATAAATCATAAGCCAGCCATATTGATGGTTCATATTTTTCAGTTTCAATAGCATTAATTGCCTGCCTTGAAGTTCCCACAAGCTCTCCCAATTGTTCTTGAGTTAAGCCAAAAGACTCTCTTAATTCTTTCAATTTATTTTTCATTAAACCCACTCCTGTAATGTTAACCTTACATAATTAATATAAGCTTTTATTTTTTTCATGTCAAGTATACCTTACATAATAAAAAATTATTAAACTATACAGTTTTTGCATCATAATCTAGATGATTAGTATCATTTAATCCTATTAATGATGGACTTAACTCTTCATTAAAAACAATTGTGTTAATACATGTGTTTCCAAGTGCAATCTTATGATACATAGTCATATCCCACTCAAATATTCCTATAAGGCCTGCTTTAATAATCCCTCCATGAGCAACAATTACTATCTTTTCTCCTTTATGTTTTGAAACTATATTAAGTATACAGTTTCTAGCTCTATTAGAAGCATTAAGAATACTAGAGTCTCCCCCACAAATTTTGCTTTCCTTTTTATCAGTTCTCCAAGTCTTAAAAACTTCTGGATATTTTTCTCTTATATCCTTCACTGTAAGACCTTCCCACTCCCCAAAATTAATTTCTCTTATTTCAGGCGCTATTATTACTTCCTTACTGGTATTTCCCACTAATATATTAGCTGTCTCAAGTGCTCTGCTTAACGGACTTGCATAAATACAATCGAAATTTCCCTTAATCCTATCATTTAACAATCTAGCTTGTTTAATACCATTTTCAGATAACGCGATATCTGTACATCCTTGAAACTTGCCTAAAGTATTCCATTCTGTTTCTCCATGCCTTATAAGCAGTACTGTTGTTTTCATATGTTACCTCTTTCTTTTAAATAATTTATATATATATGTTGCAATTAGTTTTCTACATTTTATATTCTGGTATTTACTTAGCTT
>NZ_LZZL01000033.1:0-57342 GCF_002006495.1 Clostridium sp. BL-8 | reverse complement strand
CTCCTTGCCTGATGAAAAATATTCAAGGCAACCTTGGACCTGTTATTTATTTTCAGGTGCCTTAAATTGCAGCTTTATATTTATTATATCATTAATTTTTACAATTCACTTATTTTATAAGTAATGGTATTATTTACTTATAGTATATAATAGATGTTTTGGTATGAATTTTATTTAAGGCATGGAGGAAAAAGATGAGTAGTATAAATAATGGAAGAATCATATTATATTTGATGAGACATGGACAAACTATTTTAAATAAAGCCGGAAGAACTCAGGGCTGGTGTGATGGAGTTTTAACTAAGGAAGGTGTTAATGTAGCTGTAAATGCTGGTCTTGGGCTTAGCGATGTTAAGTTTAAGTCCGTTTATAGCAGTGATTTAGGAAGAGCTGTAAAAACAGCCAGAATTGTTATAAAGGAAAATAAAGCAAGCAGAAATTTACAACTAAAGGAACTTGAAGGGCTAAGAGAAGTATGCTTTGGTAAATATGAAGGAGAACGAGAAGAGGTAATGCGTAATGATATATTAAATTATCTTAATGTAACGTCCTTTAAGGAGGCGGAGGAAAAATATCATTTCCAAAAGGAATACTGTAATTCTTGTGCTACCCTAGATGACACAAAAGTAGCGGAAAGTTATGATGTGGCAATAAGCAGAGTGATGAAAACTTTAGAGCGAATATGCATAGAGAATTCAAATGACGGCGGAGGAAATGTCCTTATAGTAGCACATGGAGGAATTATCAGATTAATTATTGACTATTTGGACAAGAGCTTTGATATACGAAATATGGATAATTCAAGTGTATCTAAAGTCATATATGAAAATGGAAGTTTTAATGTTGAATCTGTAAATGATAATAGTTATAGCGAACGAGGTAAGTTAATTAAAAGTTTAGGAGGAGAGAAGAGTGAAAATTATCGCAAAAAGTCCCTATGATCCTGAGGCAGTAAATTTATTAGAGGAATTATCTAAAAGTTTAGAAGACATAACAGGTAGTACTGGGAAGCAATCTTTTGATTTTAGTGATGTTTGTGTTCCGCGTTCTGTATTTGTAGTAGCATATGATGATGGTGGAGAAGCTATAGGCTGCGGTGGTATACGTCCAATTAATGAGAGTACTGCTGAAGTAAAACGGATGTTTGCTAAAGTAAAAACAAAGGGGGTTGGGAGTGAAATATTATTCCATTTAGAGAATGAGGCTATAAGATTTGGATATTCTGTTTTATGGGTTGAAACTCGAATAATAAATAAAGCCGGAGTATCATTTTATAGGAAAAATGGATATGTTCAAATCAATAATTACGGTAAATATGCTAATGATTTAAGGGCAATTTGTTTTGAAAAGAAGATAGGTGTATAAATATATTTTTAAGCGATGAAGTAATTATATGGTCTATGGTAGAATAAAATTTTATTAGATATAAATTTGTTTAAGAAGGGACTTTTAGTGGATTCTAATATTATATTATTAGTAATACTTGCAGCATCAATACTTGGAAAAGCTAATTCAGTAGCTATTGCAACATCTATATTATTGATTATTAAACTTGTAAATCTAGATAAATATATATTCCATGTTATAGAAGACAGTGGAATGACACTAGGGTTAATATTACTTATTGCTGCTATTTTAATTCCAATTGCAGATGGAAAGTATACAGCTATAAATATTAAAAATGTTCTTGCGTCATGGATTGGTATAGCGGCATTGATAATTTCTCTTTTTACTACTTACTTAAGTGGCCTAGGCCTTCAATATCTTACAGTTCAAGGTCATGGTGATGTAATGCCAGCCTTAATATTAGGAGCAGTAATTGCTTCTGCATTTTTAGGTGGAGTTCCAGTTGGTCCTTTAATTACTTCAGGAATGCTCGCTTTAGGTGTTAAATTGTTACATAGGTGATAAAAGAGGTTAAAAAACACATGAAGAGAACTCAAGGAATAGATAAAAAGCCAGGTGTTATTTTAAACTAATTAGAGAAAAGAAGAGATAATTAACGCTAGTAAAAATGATGGCTAAGAGCTCTAAACTTGATTATTGCAGCATTATATAATATAATCAAATTAGATAATAAATGAATATAATTAGATTCGGTTGGGCAAATTCTACGATTTGCTTTCAAGCAATTTAGTTTCTGGGGTGGGAAACTCTTTTTGAGTATTCCCACCTTTTTTGTGTTTTAATTTTTTGGTGTTATTTGAAAAACTATTTTTGGGGGAAAATATTTATGTAGAGAGAAGGAGATAATATATGAAAGATAAAATTAAAAATAAAGTTATTAGTCCATTTCTAAAGTTTTTTAAAAGTGAATCATCTAGTGGATTGATACTTTTAGCATGTGCTATAATTGCGATTATTATTGCAAATTCAAGCTTAGCTGAAAGTTACGAAAATATACTTCATTCATATATAACAATTGGTTACAAGGAAGTTTCAATATCCATGTCAGTTCTCCATTGGATTAATGATGGATTCATGGCTATATTTTTCTTGGTAGTTGGAATGGAAATAAAGAGAGAGGTAGTGTACGGAGAGCTCAAGTCATTTAAGAAGACAATACTTCCAATATCAGCAGCCATAGGAGGAATGATTGTACCAGCAATTATTTATGCATTATTTAATTATAATAGAGCAACCATTTCTGGATGGGGAATTCCTATGGCAACAGATATTGCATTTGCTTTAGGAGTACTTTCATTAGTAGGAAAAAAAGCACCTAAGGGAATAATAGTATTCCTTACGGCGTTAGCTATAGTTGACGATCTAGGAGCTATTATAGTAATTGCAGTATTTTATACCAGCCAAATTTCCTGGAGTGCATTAATTATGGCTATGGCTATCTTAATTGCTCTTATATTAGCTAATAAATCTAATGTTAAATTTCCAGCAGTGTATATTATTTTAGGTATATTATTATGGATATGTGTTTTAAAATCAGGAATACATTCAACAATAGCTGGTGTATTACTTGGAATGACTTTGCCCATAGGAGAAAATATTCATAAGTTTAAAGATTCTATATTGCATAAATTTGAAGAAACATTAACCCCTTGGTCTAGTTATTTGATAATGCCAGTATTTGCTCTAGCTAATTCTGGAATAACTATCGATATAAAAAGTTTTTCAGTGGCTATAGTGGAGCATGTTAGTTTGGGAATAATATTTGGTTTATTTTTTGGTAAGCAGATAGGTATATTTGTGACATCATATATTTTAGTTAAATTAAAGATAGCTAAACTTCCAGCTAATGTAACTAAGAGGCATTTATATGGCGCAAGTGTTCTTGGAGGAATTGGATTTACTATGTCTATCTTTGTTGCATCATTATCATTTACAGATGAAGCTATATTATCTATGGCGAAAATAAGTATAATAATTGCTTCTATTTTAGCAGCAGCATTCGGAGCAGTAATTTTCAAGTTTATAGAAATAAAAGGAAAGCAATAGAATTATTTAGAAAAATAGTGTATAATCAAAGAAACGTTTACAACTTAAAATGGCATGTTTATCTATAAAAATTGGAGGAAAACAATATGGTTTTAGACATAGTTAAAACTGATAGTAAAAATGTTGATTTTATTAAACTTATAAAATTATTAGATGAAGACCTTAATGAAAGATATGGAGAATTGCAAAAACAATACGACAAGCATAATGAACTAGATTTTATTAAAGATGTTATAATAATTTATAAAGATGATATACCTGCTGCGTGTGGAGCTTTTAAGGAATATGATGCTGATACTATAGAGTTAAAGCGGATATTTGTAACAAAGGATAATAGAAGACAGGGATTATCTAAATTGATAGTTAGAAAACTTGAGGAGCTTGGAAACAGCAGTGGCTATAAATATGCAGTATTGGAAACCGGAATAAAGCAAATTGAAGCAATTAATTTATATAAAAACACTGGATATACCATCATAGAAAATTATGGATCATATGCAGGAAATTCTAATAGTTTATGCATGAAGAAGAGCTTATAATGAGGAATTAGTATATAAGATTTAAAAGTATATGATAAATAAGAATAATGCACGAATAGGATTTTATTTATAATAAAACACAAAAAATGGAATTATAGATTTTTGAGGGAGAAGAAAATGAATTTAATTAGAGATTACAGAAGTGATGCAGCAACTTTGGCTACATTGCATATGAGGCAGGCTATGGCCGATGCAGAAGTAGGAGATGATTTTAATGGGGAAGATCCAACAGTGAATCGCTTAGAAAAAAGAAGTGCTGAACTGTTTGGAAAAGAGGCTGCATTATTTGTTATTTCTTGTACTATGGCTAATCAGATTGCAATTATGGCCTCGACGAATCATGGGGATGAGGTGTTAGTTGGTGAAGAATCACATATCTATAATATGGAAACAGGGGGACTATCTGCACTTGCAGGAGTGCAGACTAGAGTTCTTAGAAGTTTAGATGGAAGGTTTGATTTTCAAGATGTTCAAAAGTCAATTAGAAAACATGGACTGCAAGCACCTATAACAAAAGTATTGTGCTTAGAAAATACATATGATTTAAATAAAGGTATTCCTTTATCTAAAGAATATATTTCAGAAATGTGTGAGTTAGCACATAAAAATGACTTACAGGTTTTTTTAGATGGAGCTAGAATATTCAATGCAGCAGCGGCTCTAAAAGTCGAGCCTAAGATATTATGTGAAGATATAGACATGATGCAGTTTTCTCTCTGCAAGGGCTTAAGTGCGCCAGTAGGAGCAGTCCTTCTTGGAACAAAGGAATTTATTGAGAGAGCACGGAGAATGAGACAGAGAATGGGCGGCGGATTAGCGCAGGCAGGACATATGGCAGCAGCTGGCGTGGTTGCACTTGAAACAATGATTGATAGAATAGAAAATGATAATATAAATGCTAAGAAATTAGCAATGGGGCTTGCTAGCATAAATGATAAGATGGTTGATGTTGAAAAAACTCTAACTAACATTGTTAAAATGGATCTTAAAACTGCTGGAAAGGATGCATATTATATTAGCAGTGTTTTAGAAGAACATGGAATAAAAATAAAAATAATAGATTCAACAACCTGCAGGTTTGTAACTCACAGAGGAATTACAGCAGAAGATATTGATGAAACTATTGAAATAATAAAAAGTACACTTATATAATAAATTAATGATGAAAGGTATTATAGGTATTAATTATACTTTATATTAAATTGAAAGGATGCATATGGACATTATTATTGAGTTAGGAAGTGTAAATGATATTGATGAATTGGAACAGCTTTATGATGATTTAAATGATTATTTGGCAGGAGGAATAAATTATCCGGGATGGAGAAAAGGGATGTATCCTGTTAGGCAAAATGCTATTGATGGAGTTAATAATAAAAATCTATATGTAGCAAGGTATAATGGGAAAATTGTAGGCTCGCTTATCTTAAGCAATAAACCAGAAACAGCATATTATAAAGTAAAGTGGGCTTTTGAGTCTGATTATTCTGATGTTCTTGTAGTATACACATTTGCAGTACATCCGGATTTCTTAAAATCTGGTATAGGTAGGACATTAATAAATTTTTCTATTGAACATGGAAATATGTTACATACTAAAGCAATTCGTTTAGATGTTTATGAAAAGAATATGCCTGCACTAAGGCTGTATGAAAAATGTGGATTTAAGTATGTGGACACAGTTGATTTAGGACTTGGAGATTATGGTTTAGATTGGTTCAAGCTTTATGAAAGAATACTGTGATATAAAGTATAAAAAAGAATCATGTCTAGTATCTAAGGCATGGTTCTTTTCTATATTTAAGAGGAGTATGTATTATGTGAGAAGAACACGTTTTATTAGAACAGAAATATAAAGGCAATGGTTTAAAGATGAATTTAATGAAGAGAACAATAAGGTATCACATTTAGCGTTGTTTCTACATGAAAAAGTAGCTGGAACAGGAAGATTATTGCCCGGGAAAAGTAACTCTAATTATATGATTCCAATCAAAGATCATATAATTAGAGCTGCCAGTTAGAGAAGTATTTCTAATTTCATAATAAGAACCAATTAATAAACCTACATTTCGACTGAGTGTTGTAAAGCCGAAGAAAATTTAATTTGTGATATAATTATGCCTCCAATAATAAGAAGACAACCTAAATAGCCCCTTATGCTCATAGTTTCTCCAAGCATAAGTGCACCACCTATAGCACCAAATACTGATTCCATACTCATGATAATACCTGCATGAGCTGGATTGGCATTTTTTTGAGCCACAACCTGTAAAGTATATGCAACCCCAACAGATAACAGACCACCATAAAGTATTGGAATTAAAGCTTCTCTTATCCCATTAATTGCAATTGGTTCAAAAATAACTGCAGATACAAGACTTAAAATCGAACATGTTGCAAATTGAATACATGACAGTTTTAGACAATCCACTTTCTTTGAAAAATGATCTATAGTTAATATGTGGACAGCCCAAAATATTGATCCTATTATTTCAAGTAAATCTCCATAATTTACACTAAAATTTTCATTTACACTTAAGAAGTATAAACCAATAACAGCTAGTCCTATTCCAAACCAAGAATTTTTCGTAATTTTAACTCCTAAAAATATTCCTATTATAGGCACAATAATCATATAGAATCCAGTAATAAAGCCTGCTTTTCCAGCAGTTGTATAAATAAGTCCTATTTGCTGAAGAGTTGAACCTGCATAGGCAACCGTACCAACTAAAATTCCTGGAATAAGTATATTTTTTGTCCTTACCTCAATGTCATCGTTAGCAGCTTCAGTATTTTTTCTTCTTTTATCTAAGTAAAAAATTAAAGGTACAAGAGAAATACTTCCGAGGGCAAATCTAATTCCGTTGAAAGTAAAAGCTCCTACATATTGAGATCCTACTCTTTGAGCTACAAATGCAAATCCCCATATAGCAGCAGTTAGCAATAACAATAGATTAGAAATCATTCCTTTATTATTAATTTGAATCAGCTCCTTAAAATATAAAGTCTACTTCTATATTCTCATAACTTTAAGCATAATACAAGATATGAAAATATTGTTTAACTATATTATATTTATGCAAAAATAGAGATAGCATTAAATGTAAGTAGTAAAAGGCTATCTCTATTTTGAGTTAAGTTGTTTCCGTTGATAGTATTCACAAAAAATGAAATTATATACAGCCATTTTATAAATTATAATGTTGCATGTATTTTGTATAGAGAGAAATTTAACTTCTTACTTATGTAATTCATAATATAATTAAGATTATTCATGATTTAATACGAATAACATTAAAAAATATCTCAATAATGTCTATATTAAAATTGATTAATGGTGAAAAAGCATGTTATAATTGGATATATTAAAGAGACGTAGGAAAATAATAAAAGAAAAGGGAGAAGTAAAAATGAAAAAGCTAAAATTAACAAAGGTAATGGGGAGCGCGTTAGTAATAGCTTCAATTTTTGCGTTAAATCCAATGGGTGTAAGTGCAAGTTGGAAACAAGATTCTAATGGCTGGTGGTGGAATACTGGAAATAATTCATATGTTGTAGGCTGGAGAAACATTGATGGCAAGTGGTATTACTTTAGTTCTGATGGATACATGGTGCATGATACAACTGTAGATGGATATCAAATTGGTTCTAACGGTGCGTGGATTCAAGAATCAGAAGATGCTTCATCAAATTTAAAACAAAAAATTAGAGAAACCGTATTCAATGAGCTGACTTCAGGGGAACGACAGAGTGTATCAGGATCATGGCAGGATAGTGAAATTTCTAAAATAACTTTAGAGGATGGTATGGGAACAATAAATGACAAATCTTATATAGGGAAACAAGTATATTTAATTGACTTCCCAACTAAGAATGAAATAGAACCTAATATTATAACTGTATTTGTAGATATGAATAATTATAAAATAATAGGATATGGTTTTGTAGATTAAACAAATTTTTGGTAAGTTAATATTAAGAAGTTATTTTATTCTACTATATAAAGTTTAAGAAAAAACAAATAATATCTAAAAGAAGTCTGTACTTATAATGGTATGGGCTTTTTTTTTATAAAGACTAGATAGAAGCATGATTAGTAAAAGAATTAAGTGATATTTATTTAAATATTATAATAAGGATTTCTTCATAAGTTCTACATATGTTCTTGGTATAATTTTTAATTAAATAAGGCACATGAAAATAGACTTATTATTTATTTGATTGTGCCTAAAGTAAAGAAAAATATTTGATAATAAGTATTAATAAAGTATTTGGAGGTGTTAAATATGGTTGCTGAAGTGGTAATAACAGGGATAATAATATTAGCAGTTGCACATATTCTTTATCATAGATCTAAAAAAAACATGTCAGGAGGATGTTGTTGCGGTAAAGGAAGTAAGAATAAGAAAAAATTCAGTGAAATAGGTAAAGAAAAATAATTTAGAATAAATCTAAAGAGCCTTGACAAAAAAACTTGTCAAGGCTCTTATTAAATTTCTATTAAATAAATCTATTAGGTTAAATATAATTTAAAGTTTGAAAATGCTAAAAACATCTTCATAATATCTACACAAATTCTGGATATACTTTATCAAGGCTGGCATCAATTTATATAAAGTACTGAAATAAAATAACTTTACTAGAAGATTTAAATTAATGAGAGAGGTGGTGAAGTCATGCTAAGTTTTATAGAAACAAAAAATTCAGTAGATAAAGAACTCTATGAAGTTGAGATGATTTTAAAGAATATGGGAAAGGATTTTAATTCAGGTCTAACAAAAGATATATTCGATTATTTCTTTAAGGTTCCTGGAAAATATCTTCGTCCATTGCTAATTATACTTTCAGCAAAAACTATAAAACCCAATATGACTATGGAGCAAAGGAAAAAGTTAATTGAATTAAGTGTAGCTATTGAACTTATTCATAGTGCCAGCTTAGTACACGATGACATAATTGATAATGATTTAATTCGTCGTGGACAAAAGACATTAAATAATGTACATGGAAGAAAGATAGCAGTTTTATCAGGAGACATTTTTTATGCTAAAGCATTTTCTATATTATTAAAGCTTCCAACAATGGAGGAAAAGCGGATAATTACGCAGGTTATTGAGGAAATGTGTATAGCAGAAATTGAGCAGGCTAGAAATAAAGAAATTTCAAGAGAGGATTATCTGAACATAATAAAAGGAAAGACTGCAGTTTTTATGAGTGCTTGCTGCAAGCTTGGAGCAAAAGCAGCTGAAGCTAACGAAGATGAAATTATAAAATTAGAGGAATTTGGGTTGAATTTTGGTATGGTATATCAAATAGTAGATGATTGCATGGATGGCGATTGCAATGCCATTAGAAATAATATAACAATTGAGAATGCTAAAGAGTTTGCTATAAAAGCAGACGAGGCAATTGAAAATTTGGAAACATCAATATATAAACAGGGACTTATAAGTCTTTTGAATTATGTGATTGATTTGTCTAATAGAAAAATAAAAAAAGCTTAATATACATTAAAAATAATTATAGAGAGTGGAGGAAAATAGATGAAGCCTTTTAATAATAAGTACTTGATTCCTGTATGGACAATTCTTCGTATATGGCTGGGATTCCAATGGTTAATTCCAGCAATGGAAAAACTTCAAGATCCGAAATGGGTAGGTAATGAAGCGGGGACGGCAATAACAGGCTTTCTAAAAGGTGGGTTAGCACAGGCAAGTGGAGATCATCCATCAGTACAATGGTGGTATGCAAAATTTATAGAAAATGTTGCACTACCGAATGCAGGAGTTTTTACTTACGTAGTACCAGTTGGTGAATTTCTTGTTGGTATTAGTTTAATACTTGGAGCTTTTACTATTGCAGGGTTAATTGGTGGTGCTCTTATGAATCTAAATTATATGTTAGCAGGAACAACAAGTACTAATCCAATTTTATATACTGCAGCCATAATCTTAATGGCAGCTGGAGCTAATGCATATACAATCGGAATTGATAAATTATTAATATCTTTTTGGAAGAAGAAGTTTAGCAAAAGAACAAGCATGGCATAAGAAATTTAGTTTGATAAATACAAATTTTAAATAAATGTTACAGATGAAGGGAGTTTATAGACAATGAAAAAGAAAACAATTAGAGGTGCACTATTAAGTTTAATTCTTACGTTAGGTCTTTCAACAGCAGCTTTTGCTGATGGTATGAGTAACATGGAAATGGGAAAAGGAACAGAAAAAAGTGCAAGTGGCATAAATGCTGAGCTAACTTTTAATAAAGATAATAAAGCTAAAACTGGTAAGAATGATGTGATGGTAACATTACATGATGATAATAATAAAGAAATTGATAATGCTGATGTTAAGATAAGTGCAGAAATGGACAAGGACTCTGACATGGGCAGCATGGATATGGATAAGTCAAAGCCTATTGAAGCAACATTGGAAAGTAGTGGACAAGGTCAATACATGGGAAATATAGATTTTTCGGATAAAGGAAAATGGGTTATTACAGCTAATGCTACAGTAAATGGAGAAAAGAAAGATATAAAATTTGATGTTGATGTAGTAAGTGCAGGTCCAAATTGGATTGTTATAGGTGGATTTGTTGGAATAGTAGCAGTAATAATTGTGGTAGCTGCAATAAAGAAAAAAAGCAGTAAATAATGCAGAAGAATAGAGGTGACAGTTTAATGCCAAAGTCGGACAAGAAATCAAGTGATGAAGTAAAGTCATCACAAGAGCAAAGAGAAAATAATTTATTAGATAATAAATTGCTTAAGAGCTTTATAAAAAGTAAATGGTATCCAGGAATATTTCAATTAATTGTAGGATTAGTATTTGCGTTTATTGTATTTGAACTATTAACTGGGCCTACTGATGCTGGTGATAATTTTGGTACAGCAGGAACATGGGTATTATGGTGGCCTATTCTTCCTATTCTGCTATTCATAACAGGCAGGTTCTGGTGTACAATATGTCCATTTGGTGCATTAAGTGATTTAGTCCAAAAATTTGTTGGAAGTAAAAAGCCAGTACCTAAGTTTTTAAGAAAATATGGAGTATGGTGTATAGATGCAATGTTCTTAGCTATTACTTGGAGTGATCATGTATTTGGCGTTGTTGAATCACCTAGAGGTTCTGGAACATTACTTTTACTTATAACAATTGGAGTAATATTCTCAGGTGCATTTTGGGAGCGTAGAACTTGGTGTAGATATCTATGCTTCTTAGGAGGGTTATCAGGAAATTATTCCAGAGCAGGAATGTTGCAATTACGTGGAACAAAAGAAGTATGTGCTAAGTGTACAGCTGCTCATTGTTACAAAGGAAGTGAAAGGGCAAATGGATGTCCGATGTTTGAATTTCCGAAAACAATGGAAGATAATTCAGAGTGTAATTTCTGTGGTAACTGTGTAAAGAATTGTCCTAACAATTCAATCAAAATATCATGGCGTGTACCAACTAAAGAGTTATGGTTTATAAGAAAACCAAGATTTGATGCAGCATTTTTAGCAGTTGTTATCATGGGTATAGTATTTGTTCAAAATATTACAATGCTAAACATATGGGATGGAATACTAGCAGGGCTTGAAAATACTGTTGGAACAGATAATTATGCAATAACTTTTACTATAACATTTATTATAGCTATGGCTATACCAGTAATATTATTATCTGTAACAGGATTAGTTGCGAAAATATTTAATAAAGCTTCATTAAAGGAAAACTTCACAAGGTATGGATATGCCATTATACCATTAGATATGGCTGCTCATATAGCTCATAATTTATTCCATTTATTAGCGGAAGGAAAATCTGTATTTTATACATTTATAGAGTTATTTGGAGTTCAAGTTCAAAATAATTCTACAGCTATTTTAGATGACCCAACAATTCAAGCGCTCCAATTTTTATTAATAGGAATTGGTACTCTTGGATCAATATATACTGTTTATAGAATTTCTAAGAACAACTATGAAAGTAAAAAAATAAGTGTAACAATTGTATATACCGTCTTATTAATATTGCTTGCAGTAGTTAATATAATGTTATTTTCATTACCTATGGCTATGCGTATGTAATTAGGCTAAGCAGTTATAGCTTATCTAAAGTAATTTTAGATAAGCTATAATAATAATTTTCGATTAAAAAATGCAATATAGAAGAAACATACTAGCTAATTTTTGTAGGTGTAAGATAAAAGGAATACGAGGTGATTTAATATGGCAGAAACAAATATAACAGATGTGGAGAGGATTTTCTCAGCAATTGCAAAGAGATATGATATGTTAAATTCTATTTTAACTTTAAATATTGATAGGTTGTGGAGAAGAAAGGCAATAAAAATATGTAATATTAAAGAAGATCAAAAGGTATTAGATTTGTGCTGTGGGACAGGACAAATGATAAATTATGAATGTAAAGCAGTAGGAAAAAATGCTACAGTTATTGGGATGGATTTTAGTCAGGAAATGCTTAATGTATGTAACAGAAGACTTAGACAATCATTAGAAAATTATAGATTTAAACTAATTAAAGGTAGTATCTTAGAATTGCCTTTTAAAGAAAATACATTTGATTGCATTACAATTGCCTTTGGTTTAAGAAATATTCAAGATAAAAGTAAAGCATTATCGGAAATGTATAGGGTTTTAAAACCAGGTGGAAAAGTGGTATGTTTGGAATTATCAAAACCTAACATACCTATTTTAAAAAATATATATGATTTATATTTCAATCGTATATTGCCAGTAGTTGGATCAATAGGTACAGGTGACAGGGAGGCATATTATTATCTTAGAGATTCTGTAAATAACTTCATGAATAAAAAGCAGCTTAAAGAGGAGCTTGAACGAATAGGGTTTAAGAATTCAGAATATAAATCTTTGACTTTTGGAGTTGCATCTATACATTATGGAACAAAAAGATAAAATATATATGTTGTTATAAAAAAGCTTTGAGATATTAATTTATTATCAAAGCTTTTTTATAATAATCATGCTTGTGCATGTACTTGTATAAACCTTCTTAGAAATTGTTTGAGGGAGTTTAAAATTAATATGTCTCTTCAGGGATTGATAATGAAATAGTATAGGTAATTACTATTCCAAGCACAATATCTGAAAAAAAGTTTACTAAGCCTGTGCTTAATCCCATTGACCAGGTTGGATCAACTTTTCCTAGTAATGCAAAAATGCCACTAGTTAATGCCCATATAGTTATACCTGCAATTGTCCCCCAGTAAAGAAAATTAACTAATATCTTAGTTATTATTTTTGATATGATAAAACCCATTAAGCCGCTAAATAAAATATATATGATCCAGCTAATGAAAAAATATATTCCACCTTGGATAAATAATATTTGTGAAATAACATCTGTGACACTAGAGTAAGATAAATTAATAGCAATTGCTAATTGATCAATTAGCAATTTTATAAAGCCTGCTATGACGCCGCCTAAAAAACCAGCTGTACTCCTATGCATTAAAAATCCTCCTTATTTTTGAAAAAATTAAAGCTTAGTAGTATTTTGCTTAATTTATTGCTGATTATACTAAGATCACATAGTACTATATAAGTTTAATTATGTGTATCAATCTTCTTTAATGAACACATAATTAATAAGAAAGATACTATAATAAAAAGCAAGATGTGATTGTCTAATCTCAAGCAAGGAGGAAAATCAAATGAATGAAAATCAAATGAATCGAATGCATACAGGTAAAGGATTTATTGCTGCATTGGACCAAAGTGGCGGGAGCACTCCAAAAGCACTACTTCAATATGGTATTCAAGAAAATAGTTATTCTAATGATGAGAAGATGTTTGATTTGGTACATGAAATGAGAAAACGCATCATAAAGAGTCCTGCGTTTACTTCAGAATACATTTTGGGTGCTATATTATTTGAAGATACAATGTATCGGACTATTGATGATCAATATACAGCTGATTACCTTTGGAAACAAAAAAATATTGTACCCTTTTTAAAGGTTGATAAAGGACTACTGGAAATTGAAAATGGTGTTCAGCTCATGAAACCAATAACTAATTTGGATGAGCTTTTAAAGAAGGCTATAGAAAAGAATATTTTTGGAACAAAAATGCGTTCAGTTATTAAAGAAGCCAATTCTCATGGGATTAAAATATTAATTGATCAGCAATTTGAAATTGGTAAACAAATCGCTGAATCGGGTCTAATTCCAATCATTGAGCCAGAGGTTGATATCCACAGCCTTGATAAGGAAGAATCAGAAAAGCATTTAAAGTTTGAAATTTCAAAACAATTATCAAAGCTTGACCCAAAAATAAAAATTATGCTTAAACTCTCCATACCTACGAAGGATAATTTTTATAGTGATTTGATGGATGATCCACATGTTGTTAGGATTGTGGCTTTATCTGGGGGATATAGTCAAGCTGAAGCAAATAAAAAGCTAGCATGTAATCATGGATTAATCGCTAGTTTCTCAAGAGCTTTATCACAAGGATTAACTGCCCAGCAAACAGAGGAAGAATTTAATGCAATGCTATTAAATTCAATTAAGGAAATCTATGAAGCATCAATCAAATAATTTAGTGATGTATCTTATTATGGTAATTTGATGAAATGCAAAAGGTTTAAGTGCTATAAAGATATAGTGCTTAAACCTTTTATTAAATTTAAACCATAAAATTTTTTATAAATATATTATCTTCATAATTGCTCCATATTTGAACAGTAAAATAAAAATATAAAGTTAAGATAAATAAGGAGTGATATACAATGAAAAAGAAAATTATGATTTTAGTATTAACAGCAATATTAACTGTAGGAGGTGCATCATTTGCATATGCTGCAAGTAACAATGGTGCAGTTTCTAATAGTTTTAATAGACCAATGATGAGTGCCCAAAATGATAATCTTGAGTCATCAGCTGACTATAGAGGAACAATGATGGAAAGGACAGGCTCTGAAGAACAGTCAAATGATAGTTATAATAAAATGATAGAAATAATGAAAAATAATGGATTGACTGATGAAGCAGCAGCTATGGAAAATGGAGACTTTAATACTATGCAGAATTTAATGTCTAATATGAGTACTGAAGATTACAAAAAAATGATAGATGTTATGCGAAATAATGGATATGATTCTATGGCTAATAAGATGGAATCTGTAGGTAAAGATAATATGGTAAAAATTCATCAAAATATGATGGGAAGATAAGAAAAATATATTATAAAATTATAAGAAATTAATATAATGACACAAAAATGTGAGATATAATTTATATATTACAATTGGAGGTGACTTGAAATGATGATTATACCTATAATTTTAATTACAAGTGTTATATTTTTTATGTACAATTATCAAGAAAGTAATGAAATTAAGGTTTGCAGAGTTAGAGATAATTCTTTAAATATACTAAATGAAAGATTTTCCCGTGGAGAAATAAGTGAAGAGGAGTATTATAGTATAAAAAATGCATTAAATAAGTAGTAAAATGTTGCCATGTGAGAGAGGAGTAAGCCCTTTTTTACATGGCTTTTTTATTGAATTAAAGAGACCAATATAGAGATGTATTTATCAATATTCTAATTGTTAAATTTAATTGAGCAGGTAAGTTATATTTTTTTGATACTTTTCTACATAAAATCTTTATAAATATTTTGTATTATGAATTATAGAGCATGGAAACTTAAATATACAATGTCTTTTAGGAATTGAAAGCATTTAATATAGTAAGAATATTAAAAAAAGCAATATATTTAAAGCTTATAGCATGAGCATAAATTCTCGGTTAGAAATATGGAGGTACATAATTTGAAATATTATGAAAAGCAAATTTCATTAAATAATCCACTTTCATTTTTGAAGCATTTTAAGAATGAAGAAAAGTTTTTATTTTATAATCCAATAAAACAAGAATTCATTTTTGGAGCTAAGCGTTTAAAAACTTTTTCAGCAAATGAAAATTTTAAGGATTATTTATATATTTTTTCATCAATGACTTTCTTTGATTCCATTAAAGATACTAAGTGGGACAATTTTGGCAACGAAAATATTGCATTTGAATATTATCTTGTTGAAAAAGAAGGAAAGCAAACTCTTTATTGCTTTAAGGATTTTGTTGAAATTGAAAATAGAGAGATAGAAGTTTGTGACCATTCTTATAAATATGAAATAGATGATTATAAAACTTGGGAAGAAATGTTTTCAGTAGTAAAAAATAAGATATTAATGAAAGAAGTAAATAAAGTAGTTATTTCAAGAGAAATTAAAATTCAATGTGATACGTCAATAAATGCAGAAAGTGTATTACAGAAACTTTTGAAGCAGAACAAAAATAGTTTTGTATTTAGTTATTCAAAAGAAGAAAAAGTATTTTTAGGTGCGACACCAGAAATTTTAGTTCAAAAAGAAGGTGAAAAAGTATTAAGCTATGCACTAGCTGGCACTATCTTGAGAAGTGATGAAAATGATGAATTGCAAAAGGAGACGCTACTAAAGGATAATAAAAACCGTTATGAACATCAAATTGTTATTGATTCAATAGCGGATACAATGAAGAAATTTACAGATGAATTAACAGTAGATGAAACTAAAATTTTAACACTTAAAAATTTACATCATCTTCAAACAAGGATTCTTGGTAAGAGCAAAGATACAACTTTACTTAAGTGGGTGAAGTTACTTCACCCTACACCTGCGTTAGGTGGAAATCCAGTTGATAAAGCTACAGATTTAATTAGAAGGTATGAAAAGCATGAAAGAGGTTTATATGCGGCACCAATTGGGGTTGTGGATGGAAGTGGGAATGGTATATTCATAGCAGGAATACGATCAGTTTTAATTGAAAAAAATATGGCATATGCATACACAGGCTGCGGCATAGTGGATAAATCAGATTGCAAAGATGAATATATTGAAACAAATAATAAATTAAAAACCATAATTGAAAGTTTATAATGAGGAGGCAAAATTAATGACAAATTATATTGCGGCATTAGTTGACGAATTGCATGAATTAGGTGTGCGTGAAGTTGTGATTAGTCCAGGCTCAAGATCTACTCCTTTAGCTATATTGTTCTGTGAACATGATTTTAGAATATTTGTTAATGTTGATGAGCGCTCTGCAGGATTTTTTGCACTTGGCATAGCTAAAGAGCAGGAAAGACCAGTTGTATTAGTTTGTACTTCTGGTTCTGCTACTGCAAATTATCTGCCAGCAATTGTGGAGGCAAAATATTCAGGAATACCATTAATTGTATTGACGGCAGATAGACCCCATGAGTTGCGTAAGGTTGGTGCACCACAAGCAATAGATCAAAATAAAATATTTGATAATTTCATCAAATATTATGAAGAATTAGCTCTGCCTGAGGAAACTGATAGTATGTATAGGTATGTTCGTATAGTAATGCAAAAAGCATATACAAATGCTATGTCAAAGGAATATGGTGTGGTGCACATCAATATACCAGTTAGAGATCCTTTAATTCCGGATATAGGTAAATTAGATTTTACTGCAGGTCGTGAAAAAAATAAATTTGAGTACATTGAAGGAGAAAATAGTGTTTCTTTGGACAAATCAATTTTTAAAGATAAAAGTGGAATCATAATTTGTGGCGGAGATGCTTATTCAAACTATCATAAAGAAGTATTAGCTTTAGGAGAGAGGCTAAAAGTACCAATACTTGCTGATCCGATTTCAAACATGCGAAATTTTTCAAGTGATATTGTTATTGATAGTTATGATGCTTTTTTAAAAGATGATTATGTTAAAAATGAACTTAAGCCAGAGTTTATAATTCACTTTGGACAGGTACCTGTTTCAAAAAGACTGCAACAGTTTTTAACCTTACACAAAGAGTGCTTATATATACAGGTTGGAGAGAGTTTTAATTATCGCAATCCATCGTTATCAACTAAAAAGTACATTAATTCGTCACCTAGAGTATTTGCAGAAGCTATTTATATAGAAAATGGCAATAGAGAGTATTTGGATAAGTGGCTAGGGCATCAGAAAAAAATGCGTGAACAAATTAAAGCAGCAATAAACGAAGAAGCTTTTTTTGAAGGGAAAATGATTCAAAAGTTACAAAAAATGCTGCCAGAAGAAAGCAGATTAGTTGCAGCAAATAGCATGGCAATTCGTGATTTAGATTACTTTTTTGAAGCATGTGAGCAAAATGTAAAGGTGCTATGTAATAGAGGCGCAAATGGAATTGATGGGACTATTTCTACTGCATTAGGGGTATCGACTTCAAATAAACCAACAATTTTACTTATAGGAGATTTGGCCTTTAATCATGATTTAAATGGCTTACTGATTGGAAAAACACATAAGTTAAATTTAATTATTTTATTATTTAATAATGATGGAGGAGGAATATTTAGATATTTACCTCAAAGTGAAGAGAAACATTTTGAACATCTATTCTTAACTCCACAAGATATTAATTTTAAAGGGATAGAAACTTTGTATAATGCAACATACTATGAAGCAAAAGATTACAAGACTTTTGAAGATAAATTTAAGGAAGCCTTAACTTTAGAAGGAGTTAAGGTAATTGAAATGAAAATCGATTCAGAATTAAGCAAAATATTACATGACAAATATACAACATTATAAGGTGTGACATTATGTTTATTAAAATTGAAAACATTAAATATCATATTGAAATAAAAGGAGAAGGTAATCCAATTATTTGCTTGCATGGTTTTTCGGAGGATGTTAGTACATGGAAGTTACTTGATTTACATGGGTATAAGTTAATATTAATAGATCTCATTGGACATGGAAAAAGCGACAAGCCAAAAGAAAGTAAATATTATTCTTTGGAAGTAATGCTTAAACATTTAAATAAGCTTATATCTAAATTGAATTTGAAAAAGTATTCAATATTAGGTTATTCAATGGGAGGAAGATGTGCATTGGCTTACACTTTAACTTATCCAAATGAAATCAATAAGTTAATTTTAGAAAGTGCTTCTTACGGAGAAGAAAAAATATTAAATAGATTAAAGCGACGTAAAGAGGATTTAAATTTAGCTAAAAGTATAAGAGAAAATGGTATAGAATGGTTTAACGAATATTGGGGAAGCTTAAGCATTTTTAAATCTCAAAAAGTTTTACCTGAATCTATAATGAATGATATAAGCAGGAGGAGATTGGCTAACAGCACCTATGCACTTTCTAATACTTTAGAAAGTACTGGTCAAGGAAATTTTCCATGTCTGAAAGATGAAATAGTTAAATTATCTATGCCTATATTATATATAAGTGGAGAATATGATAAAAAGTATGAAAAAATAGGAAGAGAATTTGAAGTGTTAAATGCTAATGTAAAGCACATAATCATAAATAGATGTGGACACAATACTCACATTGAAAATATCAACGGTTTCGTGAAAGTTTTAAATGAATTTTTATAATTAATTAGATTTTTAGGTACATGAAAAACAGGCTGGCAAATTGGACTTGTTATTTATTTGATTTTGCCTTATACCTGAATGTTTTAAGAAAAGAAATAAAGTAAGATAATTAGCTAAAAGTCAGAACACAATAATATTTTATTGAGCTTTGAGCAAAATGGAAGGAATGAATGTAAATATGAAGAAATTTGATTGGAAAGAATTAAACCGTAATTATGAAGACATTAAATATGAAGTCTATGATGGAATTGCAAAGATTACAATTAATCGTCCAGAGGTACGCAATGCTTTTCGTCCTAAAACTATTATGGAGTTAATTGAAGCTTTTACAATAGCTCGTGAAGATAGCAAAATTGGCGTAATAGTTTTAACAGGGGCTAATCATGGACAGGGAGAGGCTAATGAAGCCTTTTGTTCAGGAGGAGATCAAAAAGTGCGTGGAAATGGAGGATATATAGGAGAAGACAATATACCTCGTTTAAATGTTTTAGATTTACAGCGTTTGATTAGGGTGATTCCAAAGCCAGTAATTGCAATGGTTAATGGATATGCAATTGGCGGTGGACATGTGCTGCATATTGTATGCGATTTAACAATTGCATCTGAAAATGCTAAATTTGGTCAGACTGGTCCTAAAGTAGGCTCATTTGATGGTGGATATGGAGCAGGATATTTAGCACGTATTGTTGGGCATAAAAAAGCTCGCGAGATTTGGTATTTATGTCGTCAGTATACTGCTGAGGAAGCTTTAGAAATGGGACTTATAAATACAGTGGTTCCGTTTAATGAGCTAGAACAAGAGACAGTAAAATGGGCAAAGGAAATTATGCAGCATTCGCCAACTGCACTTCGCTTTTTAAAAGCATCATTTAATGCAGATACAGATGGAGTAGCTGGATTGCAGCAATTAGCTGGAGATGCTACGCTTTTATTTTATACCACAGAGGAAGCCAAAGAAGGTAGAGATGCTTTTAAAGAAAAACGAAATCCAGACTTTGAGCAATTTCCCAAATTTCCATAGATAAAGGTGACATAAAATGAATTGGCTTAGGAAACATAATATTAAAAATCCAAATAAAAAATTTATTAATGATTTAACTTTTGGTGAAGTTTATGAACGTGTAATAGAATTAACTCAAAAGCTATCAGCCTATGTAAAAGATGAGAAAAGAGTTGCTATTTATTCAAATAACTCAGTTGATATGGCATTATTTTTTCTGGCATTTCAATTCTTAGAAAAGGAAGTTCTTATGCTAAATGTGCGCTTAACAGATGAAGAAATAAGAAATCAGTTAGACTCATTAGAGATCCGGACGGTTTTTTCTTATGATAATAAATTTATATCCTTTCATCAAGTGTATCAAAGCAAAAAAAATGAATCAGAATTGCCAGAGGATTTTGATAAGGAAAGCACTGCTGTTATCATGAATACAAGTGCTACAACAGGAAAGTTTAAATCAGTACCACTCAAATGGAAACAACTTTATAATCATGTGAAAGCATCACAAGAAGCTTTGGGAGTGACACAGGAAGATAATTGGCTTGTAATATTGCCTATGTATCATGTTAGCGGATTAACTATTTTACTGAGAAGTTTATATAATGGAACTCAACTTACCATATTGGAACAGTTTAATGAAGAACAAGTACTAAGATTAATTGAAGATGGTAATATTAATATGTTATCTATTGTGCCAACAGTGTTAAATAGAATTATAGATAAAATAAAGAAACATAAATTGCGTGTAGTTCTATTAGGTGGTGAGTTTATCCCTAAGGCTCTGGTTGAAAAAGGTATATTAAGGAGCATTCCAATATATAAGACGTATGGAATGACAGAAACAACAAGTCAATCTACAACCTTTTCTGTATTAGAGCATCCTGAAAAAATTGATTCAGTAGGTTTGCCGCTTAAAAATGTAAAAATCTTTATTAAAAACTCAGATAAAAAAGGAGTAGGTGAAGTTTATATTAAAAGCCCAATGTTAATGGATGGATATATTGGCAAAGAGGAAATTATAGGATACTTTAATACAGAAGATGTAGGTTATATGGACGATGATGGATTTCTATTTATACTTGAACGCCGTAAAAATATAATAATATCTGGTGGTGAGAATATTTACCCAAGAGAAATTGAAAATATTTTATATAATCATTCTAAAGTAAAGGAATGTGCAGTGGTTGGTAAAAAAGATGAAAAGTGGGGTCAAGTTCCAGTGCTTTATGTAGTATCCTCTTTAGGAAGAGATGAAATATTAGAGTATCTTTCGAATAAGTTAGCAAGATATAAACTACCAAAAGACATCATATACCTAAATGAGCTTCCTAAAAATGCAGTTGGTAAAATATTAAAAAAGAATCTATAAGAAGGTGCTTAACAGATGCAGGTAAAGAAAATAGAGCTTTTTCATATTAGAATGCCTTTGAACTTTAATTTTAAAACCTCACAAACGTCTATGAATTATCGAGAAACAATAATAGTTAAGGTTTATGATGAATTTAATAACAAAGGCTATGGTGAAGTAGTTTCATTTAATGATCCATTTTACACTAATGAAACATTGGCAATTTCTAAAGAGGTATTAATAAATGAATATATTCCAAAGTTAATATTTAAAGCTATAGAGCATCCTTATGATATACACAAGAATATTGACACAGAATATCCAATGGCACTTGCAGGCTTAGAGAACGCCCTTATGGATTTGTATTCTAAAAGAAATAGGAAATCAATTATGGAGCTTGCATTTAATGAAAAAACAAATGAACAGATATATGCAGGAATAGTGCTTGGAGACTCAGAAAGTTCAAAGATTATAAAGCAGATTGAAGTCTATAAGAAGGAAGGATATACTCGCTTTAAAATAAAGATAAAACCAGAAGATGGGTTTAAAAAATTAAAAGCAATTAGAGAAATATATTCTGATATAAAATTACTGGCAGATGCTAATAAAAGTTATAGCATTGAACAAATTAATGGACTAAAGAAGTTCGATGAATTAAATTTACTATGCATAGAAGAACCATTAGATTCAGAAAGTCTTTTAGATTATCAAAAACTTCAAAAAGAACTTAAGACTCCGATATGTTTAGATGAAAGTATCCAAACAGTTAAAGCTTTAAATGCTGCAATCAAGTTAAAGGCATTTAAAGCGCTTAATATAAAAATAGGGCGAGTTGGGGGCTTATATTATGCAAAGCAGATGATTGAATTATGCAGAGAAAACAATATTAAATATTGGATTGGAAGTATGGTTGAAAGTGGTATTTCTAAGGTGTTACATGTTCATTTGGCGAGTCTGCAGGATACTTATATTCCTGGAGATTTATCATCGTCAAAGCGTTATTTTCAAAGAGATGTAATAAAACCGGAAATTATAGCTGAAAATGGCATTATTAAAGTACCAAAAGGCTATGGATTAGGAGTGAAGGTTAATGAAGAGGTTTTAAAAGACCTTACAATAGATTATTTTAAAAATGGATGGTGAATATAAAATGAATTTAATAGAAGGTTTAAATATTGAATATATCCATGTATATGAAAACACACTTGAAGCAAAAATGAATTTAACTGATTTTCATGATCAAACTTTTGGATATCTACATGGAGGAGCAACAATTGCTTTTGGAGAAACAATTGCAGGTTATGCTTCAATTAGAAAGATAAATAAGGATCAAGCAGCTGTGGGGCAAAGTATAACTGCAAATCATATGAAAGCTAAAAAAATAGAAGGGTATATTATAGCAAAAGGCAGATTACTACATATGGGAAAAACATCTCATGTGTGGGATATTGAAATGTTTGATGAAAATAATATATTAATTTCATGCGTAACGGTTACAAATGCTATCATTAAGCAAAACAAAGATAATAGTTAATTCTTTGATGAGGAGAGACGAAAAAATGACTTTTAAATCAATAGTAAAACTTATGGATATAAAAACTCTTGTTGCAGGATTGATTCCTGTAACTTTAGGTTCAGTTTATTCAAAATATGCTTTTCAAAAGTTAAATATATTTTATTTTATATTATTAGTAATTGCTATGATATTAATTCAAAGTGCTACAAATATGATTAATGATTACTTTGATTTTAAACGTGGAGCAGATGATAAAAAAAGTAGTGAAGAGAAAGCCTTAGTAAGTGGAGAGATTACTCCCAAACAAGTTTTGTTTATAATATTTTCATATCAATTAATTGCTCTTATAATTGGTATTTTTATAGCTAGTCAAACAAGTTATTATATATTGCTGGTTGCAATTTTTGGTGGGCTTATTTCACTTTTCTATGCATTTGGACCTTTACCTATTTCCTATACTCCAATTGGTGAATTTGTGTCAGGAGCTACTATGGGGATAGGAATAACAAGTACAGTGATTTATATTCAATCAGGTATATTAAATTTAAGTACAGTTTTAGTTACGGTTCCAACAGCAGTATTTATTGGAACTATATTATTAACTAATAATTTAAGCGATATAGAAGAGGATAGGGAATCTGGGAGAAAAACTCTGCCTATTATTATAGGGAGAAAAAATGCTGAGCGGTTATGGATCTTTAATGTGATAATGTTAGTTATTTTAACTTTTGGATTGGTGTTATTACACATTTACCCTATTATTGCATTAGTGCCTGTTCTTTTTCTATTTCCTTATAAATCTGTTTTAAGCTTTTTATCATATAAAAAGAGTATTATAACAAAAGGAAGAAGTATGGGGCTAATAGGCAAAATTGGATTAAAGTATCACTTAGCTGTGGTTATTGGATTATTAGCGGCAAGTGCACTATAAACAGTATTAGAAATGAATAGATCACATAAAAATATATGAAACCAGAAGTTTAGATAATATAAGCTTCTGGTTTTTTTGTGGTCAAATTAAGTAGGTGAATTTTCTTATGAAGCGCTATTTTATAGTTAATAGAGTGATTAATGTAAAATTTAAAAGTTTTCTTATGGGTTTTCTACATAATAACTACATAAAAACTTGGTAATATTTGAACAAATAGAGAGCTATTAAAGGTTGCTGTTTTTAATAATAAATTTTTTGCGCATTAGTATAAATAAAAAAAATTGTTTTGAAGGGAGATAAAAATGATACAAAATTATTTGACTATTGGAATTTTTCTTGTAGCCTCATTTATTTTTGGTATGGTAGTTTTGTTAACAGCTTCTTTTGTAAGACCTAAGAAGCCCAATAAGGAAAAGTTATCAACCTATGAATGTGGTGTCGAGACTACTGGATCAACCTGGATTAGATTTAAAGTAAGTTACTTTATGTATGGACTAGTATTTCTACTGTTTGATGTTGAAACAGTTTTTTTATTGCCGTGGGCAGTAAGGTTTAAAAGTCTAGGTTTATTTGCATTATTAGAGATGTTTATCTTTATAGGTATTTTAGTTATTGGCTTATGGTATGCGTGGAAAGAGGGGGCATTAGAGTGGAAATAAATTTAAATGAAGATAAATGCATTAAGGAACAAATAGAAAAAAATATTGTATTTACCAAATTAGACAGTGCTTTAGACTTTTGTCGTGCTCATTCATTTTGGCCATTAACCTTTGGATTAGCCTGTTGTGCCATTGAAATGATGGCTGCTGGAGGTGCTCGCTATGATATTGCACGCTTTGGTTATGAAGTTTTTCGTGCTTCACCAAGGCAGGCAGATTTAATGATAGTTGCAGGAACAGTTACAGAAAAAATGGCACCTGTAGTAAGGAAATTATATGAGCAAATGCCAGAGCCTAAATGGGTAATTGCTATGGGCAGCTGTGCTACAAGTGGAGGTCCGTTTGTGGATTCATATAGTGTTGTTCCGGGTGCAGATACATTTTTACCTGTTGACGTTTATATTCCTGGCTGTCCTCCAAGGCCAGAAGCATTGATTCATGGTCTTTTAACTTTAAAAGAGAAGATAATTTGTAAAAATGAGGTGAATAAAATTGAGTAAAACTAGTGAAAATTTGATTTCAGAATTAAAAACAGAATATAAGCAAGATATTGAGGTTAAAGAAAGTACACAAATTGAAATTTATATAGATATAAATATTTTTTTAGAGGTTATAAGAAAGGTAAAAGATTATGGCTTTGATTTTTTAGTTGATTTAACGGCAGTAGAAGAAGAAGGGTTAAGTTGTGTTTATCATTTTATATCATTAGCAACTCGTGAATTAATGAGAATAAAAGTAAAACTTGATGAAAAACTTGAAATTCCTTCACTAACTAGGTATTGGCTAGCAGCCAATGTTCAGGAAAGAGAAGTATATGATTTGTTTGGAGTAAGCTTTATAGGTCATCCAGAATTAAAAAGAATATTATGCCCAGATGATTTTAAGGGGCATCCACTTAGAAAAGATTTTAAGGTTATTAGTAGAAGGGAGTAAGTTTAATGGTGAAACACAATAAGGATTTGCATACAGAAGAGATGACTTTAAATTTTGGACCTCACCATCCAAGTACCCATGGCGTTTATAGAGCAATATTTACCTTAGATGGGGAGCAGATTGTAACGGCTGAAAATGTCATTGGTTATCTCCATAGAGGGATGGAAAAATTAGCAGAATCAAGGACTTATACTCAATTTATACCTTATACTGATAGATTAGATTATTTATCTGGAATGTTAAATGAATTAGGATATGTTCAGGCGGTAGAGAAGCTTATGGACATTGAAGTACCTGAAAGAGCACAGTATCTTCGAATAATAATGGCTGAACTTCAGAGAATTGCAAGTCATCAGGTTTATTTAGGCAGTTTAGCACTTGACTTAAATGGACATACACCTTGGATGTATTTTTTTAGAGATAGAGAAAGAATACTTGATTTATTTGAGATGGTTTGCGGCTCTAGAATGACTACAAATTATATGCGCATAGGTGGAGTAAGCTATGACCTGCCTGAAGAATTTATTCCAAGCTTAAAAAGTTTTCTTGATGATATGGATAATAACTTTTTGGAATATGAGCGAATTATTACTGGCAATGAAATTTTTATAGCTAGAACAAAAAATGTTGGAATAATTCATGGGGAAAGAGCATTGTCTTATGGTTTTACAGGCCCAAACCTTAGGGCGTCAGGGATAGACTGGGATTTAAGACGTGATGCACCTTATGGAATCTATGATCGTTTTAAGTTTAAAGTAATTGTCGGGAAAAACGGGGATTGTTATGACAGATGGTTAATGCGTATTGGAGAAATGGAAGAGAGCGTAAAAATAATTAAACAGGCATTAGAACAAATTCAAGAGGGATCAGTTTTAGCTAAAATTCCAAGACTGATAAAACCTCAAAAGGGAGATATCTATCACCAAATTGAAGGTTCAAAAGGTATTCTAGGTTATTATTTGGTGAGCGATGGAGGGGATAAACCTTATAGACTACACATTCATGGGCCGTCTTTTATTAATATTGGTGCCTTCCCTGAAATGACAATAGGTGGCACAATTCAGGATGCAGTTGCGATACTAGCATCACTTGATCCTATATTAGGGGAAATTGACAGATAGTTTGGGAGGTAAAAATGGAAAATATATTTGTAAATATATCAACATGGATTAATGAATTAGTTTTATCATTAGGAATACCAAGTTTTTTGATAAATATCATTATGAGCATAATTTATTTTATTGCTATTGAGGTATTTGTATTATTAAATGCTATGTATCTGATTTATTTGGAAAGGAAATTTTGTGGCTATCTGCAGCAGCGTCTTGGACCAAATAGATTTGGACCAAGAGGGATATTTCAGAGTGTTGCAGATGTCGTTAAGCTCTTAGGTAAAGAAGATATCATCCCAGAGAAAACTGATAAATTGGTTTTTGTAATGGCATCTTTATTAGTTATGGTTCCTGCCTTATTAATTTATGCAGTTCTACCTTTTGGTAAAAATATGATTGCAGTAAATTTAAATTTGGGATTGCTTTATTTTTTAGCTATATCTGGAACTTCTTCTATACCTATTTTAATGGCAGGATGGGGATCTAATAATAAGTACTCACTTTTAGGTGGAATGAGAGTGGTTGCCCAAATGATAAGTTATGAAATTCCTATGATTTTTTCACTTCTTGGGGTAATTATGATAAGCGGTTCCTTAAACTTAACTGAAATTACCGCAGCGCAAAATAAAGTGTGGTTTATTTTTTTACAGCCTATTGCATTCATTATTTATCTTGTCGCTGCCACAGCAGAGTTAAATAGAGCACCATTTGATCTAGCAGAGGGAGAGCAGGAGATCGTAGCTGGGCCATTTACAGAATATAGCGGAATGAGATATGCACTTTTTTATCTTGCAGAATACACTAATATGTTTGCTATTTCAGCTTTTACAGTTACTTTGTTTTTAGGGGGAGCCAGCGGCCCTATATTACCTTCGTGGATTTGGTTCATTTTAAAAACTTATTTAGTAATTCTACTGCTTATGCTTGTTCGATGGACTTTTCCTAGAATTAGATTGGATCATATGATGTCTTTGAATTGGAAGTATCTTATTCCTATTTCTTTAATGAATATTTTATTTACAGGAATAGGTATTAAAATATTTCAGTTAGTTAGTTAAGAGGTGAAATTAATGTTTGGTAAAGGATTAATTAATGGTCTTAGAGTAACCCTCGGACATTTATTTGAAAAAAATATTACTCAGCAGTATCCAGAAGAACATCCAAAGTTACCACCACGTTCTCGTTGTTCTTTTAAACTGGATTCAGAAAAATGTATTTCATGCAGCATTTGTGCTTTGAGCTGCCCAAATAGAGTTATTAATGTAGAAAGTTATAAAGATGAAAATAAGAAAAAGCATTTAAGTAAATATGAGATGAAATTAGAGTATTGTCTTTTTTGTGGTCTCTGCGTTGAAAGTTGTCCAAGTAAGGCTCTGCAGGTTACATCGGATTTTGAATTAAGTGCTTATAGTAGAGCTAAAACTAAGTTAACACTTTTTAGTAATAAGGAGGATTTACTATGATTTCAGCTTACGTTTTTTGGCCAATAGCATTTTTAATTATAGCTTGTGCTATAGGCATCGTTCATTCAAAAAATATTATCCATAGTGCTTTAGCTATGATTTTAACATTTATAGGTATCGCAGTAGTTTTCATCTTACTTGAAGCTGATTTTCTAGCATTAGTACAAATTTTAGTTTATGCGGGGGCTATTTCAATCTTAATTGTATTTGCTATAATGCTTACTCGAAAAAGTGATATGAAAAACAGTAATCCCTTTAATAAATTAAGATGGACAGGTTTAGCATTTTGTTTTGGATTCTTTGGGATTATTACTCGTTTAATTTTAGTTAGTAAGTTTACTTATAAGAATTTAAATATAGAAAATACCATTAGTGCTATTGCAGATGGATTCTTTGGAAATTATATGATTCCATTTGAAGTCTCTGCATTACTTTTATTAATAGCCTTGGTAGGCGCTATTATTTTAGCAAAAGGAGTGAAAAATTAAATGGTTGGTTTAGAAGGTTATTTAATACTAGCAGCGGCTTTATTTTGTATTGGTCTTTACGGAGCTTTTGCTAAAAGAAATGTTATCAGTGTATTAATGTCAATAGAAATCATGATGAATGCAGTCAATATTAATTTAGTAGCTTTTAATAGATTTTTAGCGCCAGAAAAGGTTACAGGGCACCTTTTTGCAATATTTGTTATTGTAGTTGCAGCGGCTGAAATTGCTGTAGGCTTAGCTATTATATTAAATATTTATCGCAGTCATACTACATCTAATGTAGAAGATTTCAATATTTTAAAATGGTAGGTGTTATGATGAGATTTATAGATTTAGCGTGGATGATTCCCACATTTCCTGCAATTGCATTTATACTTATTGCTTTTATTACAAAAAAATCTAAAGGTATTAGTTCAGCAGTTGCAATAGTTGGGATGGTTCTTTCTTTTATATTTTCTTTAGGCATTATTTATGAGGTTATTGCTTCAAAAGTCAGCATTAATCAGCCTATTGAATATGCTGTTTCCTGGCTCTCGGTTCCAATTAAGATTGAAGCTGGAGTGCTAGTTGATCCACTTACAGCAATTATGCTCTTAATTGTAACTTTTATAGGTTTATTGGTTGAGATATATTCGTTAGGTTACATGAAAGGAGAGCAAGGTTTTTCTAGATTCTTTGCAAATTTATCTCTATTTAGCAGTTCAATGCTCGGGCTCGTAATTTCTAATAATTATTTTCAAATGTTCTTTTTCTGGGAATTAGTAGGATTATGCTCTTATCTTTTAATTGGTTTTTACTATGAAAGGCCTTCAGCTGTAAAAGCTAATAAGAAAGCATTTGTAGCTAACAGAGTTGGAGATTTTGGATTTTTAGTTGGAATGCTTTGCCTTTTCATGGCCTTTGGAACTTTTAATTTTAGAGAACTGGCTGCTAATATTCCATCATATAAAGATGTTGCTTATTTAATTATAATAGCATTATTGATCTTTGCAGGACCAGTAGCAAAGTCAGCTCAATTTCCACTTCATGTTTGGCTTCCAGATGCTATGGAAGGACCAACACCAGTAAGTGCTTTAATACATGCAGCGACAATGGTTGCAGCTGGTGTATATCTTTTAGCACGTGGCTATATTTTATTTTCTTCATTACAAGAAGTAAGCTTAGTAATTGCGTATACTGGAGGAATAACTGCATTTATGGCAGGAACTATTGCAATAGTTCAAAGAGATTTAAAAAGAATTTTAGCTTTTTCAACCATGAGTCAATTAGGGTATATGGTTATGGCAATGGGAGTAGGCGGTTTTACTTCTGGAATGTTTCATCTTACAAGCCACGCATTTTTCAAAGCGTTATTATTCTTAGGAGCTGGAAGTATTATTCACGCTATAGGCGTACAGGATATTTTTAAAATGGGCGGCTTAATTAAAAAGATGAAGCTTGTAAGCATAACTTTTATAATTGCTTCTCTATCATTAGCTGGAATTCCACCGTTATCAGGCTTCTTCAGTAAAGATGAGATTTTAACAGTAACTTATGAACATGGATATATATTTTTATATTATTTAGGTTTGATTACAGCATTCTTAACAGCATTTTATATGGCTCGTTTAGTTTTTGTAGTATTCTTTGGCGAGGAAAGAGAAAAACATTCTGTCCATAAAATTCCTTGGTGTATGACTATGCCATTAATTATATTATCAGTTTTTTCAGTAGCTTATGGTTTTATAAATGAAACATTTGCTTCATATATATACTTTCAAACATCTCAAATTCCTGAGGCAAAT
The DNA here is from genome assembly GCF_002006495.1 of Clostridium sp. BL-8. Classification (NCBI taxonomy): domain Bacteria; kingdom Bacillati; phylum Bacillota; class Clostridia; order Eubacteriales; family Clostridiaceae; genus Clostridium; species Clostridium sp. BL-8. The sequence continues at coordinate 26,697 of NZ_LZZL01000033.1, read as the reverse complement.
TTAATGGTTATGGGTGAATCAGTAGCAGCGGCATCTGGAGGAATACTACTCGGATGGCTTATCTATGGTAAGAAAGTAATATCAAGTGAAGTTCTAAGCACGAAGTTTAGAACTATACATCAATTTCTTTTTAATCAATATTATTTAAATGAACTTTATCACTTAGTATATGAAAAAGTAATTTTAAATATATCCCATTTATTTAATTGGTGTGATCGTAATATAGTAGATGGAATTTTTGATAATACTACTTCTTTGATAAGTAGAACGGGAGCTAAACTTAGACTTATTCATTCAGGACGGGTGCAAAACTATGCTTTGATTTTTTTCATTGCAATTGCTTTAATAATTCTTTGGCTCGCAGCACCAATTTTAGGAGGGATATAGATGGAATTTCCGATATTAACGTCAATACTATTAGCACCAATTTTGGGTATTTTTATAATACTTTTTTTCCCAGCTACTAAGGAAAAGGAAATAAAAGTTACAGCAGCAATTGTTACTTTTATTTCACTCTTGCTTTCGATTATAGCTTTTGTAACTTACAATAAGTCAATAGGAGGGCTTCAATTTCAAGAAACTTATTCTTGGATACCTGCCTTTGGAATTAATTATTCTGTAGGGGCGGATGGTTTAAGCATACCTTTAATATTGCTTACTGCTATCGTTATTTTTGCAGGTGTTTTTGCATCATGGAAAATGGAAAAAAGAATTAAGGAATTTTTCATATTCCTGCTTTTATTAGTTGCAGGTGTTTTTGGAGTATTTATTTCAAGAGATTTATTTTTCTTTTACTTATTCTTTGAAATAGCTGTTATTCCAATGTATATATTAATTGGAGTTTGGGGAAGTACAAGAAAAAATTATGCTGCAATGAAGTTAACTTTGTATTTATTAGTAGGTAGTGCATTTATCCTAATAGGAATTATTGCAACTTTTGTATATGCTAATAAATTAGGTATACGAAGTTTTGATATACAAACCCTAAGTACTATTCAATATAGTTCAAGCTTTCAAAAGTTTGCTTTTTTCTTAATGCTAATAGGCTTTGGTATATTAGTACCTATGTGGCCTTTTCATACATGGTCCCCAGATGGACATGTAGCTGCGCCAACAGCTGTAAGCATGCTTCATGCTGGAGTTTTAATGAAACTTGGTGGTTATGGAATTATCCGTGCTGGAGTATTTCTTTTCCCAGAAGGTGCAAAGTATTGGGTTCCTTTAATAGCAGTGTTATCAATAGCTAATATAGTATATGGTGCTATGGTAGCTATGGCTCAAAAGGATTTGAAATTTGTAATTGGTTATTCAAGTGTAAGTCATATGGGGTATGTGCTACTCGGAATTGCTTCATTAAACTTCGAAGGAATAGATGGAGCTGTAGCTCAGATGTTTGCTCATGGTATTATGACCGCATTATTCTTTACTTTAATAGGAAATATTTATAATCAGGCTCATACAAGAGAAATTGCTCGATTTGGCGGCTTAATACATCAAATGCCAAGGGTAGCTATTGGTTTTATAATAGCTGGTTTTGCATCATTAGGATTACCAGGATTAAATAACTTTGTTGCAGAATTTCTAATATTTTTAGGATCTCATGATGAACCAAGAAAACTTTTTTCAATAATACCCTTTAAAGCAATTTCAATACTAGCAATTCTAGGAATTGTTATTACTGCTGCCTATATATTAAAGGTAGTTCAAAGCACTTTCTTTGGTCCAAGAAAAGAAGAATGGGATCATTTAGAGGATGCAAAAGGAGTTGAAATGATACCTATAGTGATGCTTGCAGGTGTATTAATATTTTTCGGTTTATTCCCATCACCACTAATTGATCTTATTCACAGTGGAGCGATGTCACTTATGGGTAAGATATCAGACATAGGAATGATAATGGGAGGATTTTAATTATGAGTTATATAGTTGAACTTTTAACTGCAGCTTTATGTCTTGTACTTTTGGTAGTAAGTTTATCCCTATCAAAGTACAAAGAAAAGCTAAGTTTATTTACAGGAATATGCCTTTTGATGATTTTAGTGATTTCTTTCTTTAATGGAGGACATGTACAAACTTTACTTAATGGAGCTTATATTAATGATTCCTTTAGCACTTTTTTTAAACAGTTGTTTTTAATAGCTGCTATTCTAACAGTATTAATTTCTAAAGATCATTTAGTTTCTAAACAGGGTGAGTTTTACGCATTAATTGTTTCAGCACTGCTTGGAATGATGATTATGGTATCTTCTGGAGAACTCATCGCAATATATGTAGGATTAGAATTAATGACCATATCTTTTTGTGTTCTAATTGCTTATAAGGGCGATGCAAAGTCAAAGGAGGCAAGTTTAAAGTATATCATTTTAGGTGCAATGTCTTCAGCAATTTTCTTATACGGATTAAGTTTAATATATGGCATAACACAAACTACAGTTATCAAGGAAATAGCAGAAGTATTAGGAACAGGAAGCGTTTCACCATTAGAAATACTAGGTATGATATTTTTAATTGCAGGTTTTGCTTTTAAAATTGCTATTGTTCCTTTTCATATGTGGGCGCCCGATATTTATGAAGGAGCACCTACTTCAATTACAGTATTTTTAGCAGTAGCATCTAAAGTAGCAGGTCTAGCAGTTTTATTAAGGCTTTTTATGACTGGTATGTCTTCAATTTCAGATTATTGGATTGAGTTAATAGTTGTTTTATCTGTTATAACTCTAGTCCTTGGAAATTTAGTTGCTATACCGCAAACCAATATAAAAAGGCTGCTTGCTTACTCAAGCATTTCTCAAGCAGGTTATTTTTTACTTGGGATTATCTCAAACTCAAGTCTTGGGGTAGCATCAATTCTGCTTTATAGTTTGTTTTATTTGTTTGCAAACATGGGCGCCTTTGGAGTTGTAATTGCTGTATCAAAGGCAACAGGCAGCGATGAAATTAAAGATTATGCTTATTTATCAAAAAGATCACCTTTTCTTTCAGCAGTTATGCTTATTTCATTGCTATCTTTAGCAGGGATTCCACCATTAGCTGGGTTTATAGGAAAATTTTATCTTTTTCTTTCTATAATAGAAAAAGGAGAGTTATGGTTAGCATTTTTAAGTATTGGAATGAGTGTAGTATCAGTATACTATTATCTTAAAGTTGTTAAAGTAATGTACTTTGGAGAAAGTTCTGATAAACTTGAGCCTATTTCTGTTTCTATAAGTACGAAATTAGCATTAACCATATCAATGATAGCTCTTGTTATATTCGGAATTTATCCAAATCAAATGATAAACATAGTTTTATCAGTATCAAATACATTTCTATATTAACCTCAGAATAGCTAATATTAATTTTATGTTTTATGAATACACCATGCATATAAGAAATTTACATCTCAATTTATGCATGGTTTAAAGTTTTATATGATTATAACTATTTGTAAAAGGTAGTGCTATATATGAAATTCTAACTTCTACATATAAAATTCATAACTTTATGCTAAAATACTAAATATATTGATGAGAAATATTTTGTAGATAATTAATGCTATAGGCTTTATATAACTACACGATGTATAGAATTACTTAATTTGTAGTCTTTAAGACAGTATGGGGGTATGTTATGAATAATAATATTTTAATAGTAGAAGACGAAAAGGGTGTATCTGAAATTTTAAAAGCATATTTAGAAAAAGAAGGCTATGGAGTTTACTTAACTGAAAATGGTCTAGATGGAATTGAGGTTTTCAGAAAAGAAAAAATTGATCTTGTAATATTAGATTTAATGCTTCCGGACATTGAAGGAGAGGAAGTTTGCAAAATTTTAAGAAGAATATCTGATGTATATATTTTTATGCTAACTGCCAAAAGCACTTTAAGTGATAAGATAGAAGGCTTAAATATTGGAGCAGATGAGTACTTAACAAAACCATTAAGCCCAAGAGAGCTTACTGCACGGGTAAATGCTTTATTTAGAAGAGTTGGAGAGAAGCATGATAACATTCTTTCTTTTAATAACGATAAGCTAATTATTGATAATGATAAGAGATTAATTAAGGTAAATGGAGAAGAAATTAGTCTAACACCTAACGAATTTGATATATTATGTGTGTTAGCATCAAATAAAGGAAAAGTATTTTCACGGGAAGCAATAATAGAAAGGGCTTTTGGAATTGATTTTGATGGTTCAGATAGAATTATAGATGTTCATATTAAAAATTTACGTAAAAAAATTGAAGAGGATAGCAAGTCTCCGAGATACATACTTACTGTAACCAAAATCGGTTATAAGTTTGGTGATGACGTATGAAACAGAGTATTAGAAAACGTCTTAGTTTAATTATAATAGCGTGCTCTGTAGTTGCTGTAATTCTATCAGCGTTATTAGTAAATATGACGATTACTAGCACATTTAATAGTTATATGAAAAATATACAGACTCAAAGAAATACAAGATTAGTAGAGTATTTTCAACAGGTTTATAAAAGTGATGGTAAATGGACTGCAAGTTCAGGAGAAGAAATGATGCATGAAGCATATATGAGTAATTACTGCTTAACTCTTTTAGATGAAAATCAAAAAGTAGTTTGGGAAATGAATCATGAGGATATTAAATATAAAAATTATATGACCCTAAATGGTAAGGAAGAAACTGGGGTTTATAATACGAATACTTTTAATATAGACGTAGACGGAAAAACTGTAGGCTATATTATAGTAGGGCAATATTCACCTGTTTTATTTTCTCAAGAGGATATAAGCTTTAAAACACAGATTAATAAGAGCATCGTGTTTAGTGGAATATTAACTTTAGCAATTGTGGCTGTAATAAGCCTCATATTATCAAAACAATTTTCCAAACCTATCAAAGCAGTTTCAAAGACTTCTGTAAGTTTGTCGAAAGGAAATTATGATTCGAGATCAAATGTAAAAAGTGATATTGAAGAAATAAGAAATTTGACAGAGAGTATAAATTCTTTAGGAGATAAACTAAATAGTCAGGATTTGCTTAGAAAAAGGCTTATTTCAGATATATCTCATGAAATAAGAACTCCTCTTAATGTATTGCAAAATAATTTAGAAGCAATGATAGATGGAGTAATACCTGTAACAAATGAAAAACTCAATAATTTAAATGATGAAGTAATAAGATTCGGTAAGCTTTTAAATAATTTAAATGCATTAAAGCAAATTGAATCGGATGAAATTGTACTTAAATTAGGATTAGTTGATATAGGAGAGCTTGTTAATAATGTAATTAGCGATTTTTCTATAGCAGCAGATGAAAAAAATGTAAAGTTACTCATAAATAAAGAAGCTAGGATTAATTATACAGTTTTAGGTGATTATGATAAATTAAAACAGGTATTTATAAATCTGATTTCGAATGGAATTAAATTTACTAATAGCTCTGGAACTGTATGGATTAATATTAGTAGTAATGCTGACTCTGTCATAATTGAAATTAAGGATAATGGTATTGGTATAAAGAAAGAAGATCTGCCTTATGTTTTTGAAAGAATGTACCGTGGAGATAAAAGCAGACATAAAATCGAAGGTAGTGGAATTGGACTTACCCTTGTAAAGAAAATATTAACGCTACATTCTGCAACAATAGACGTAGAAAGTAGAGAAAATAAAGGAACAACATTCACAGTATGCATAAACAAAAATAATTAATGAATTTACATAAAAAATTTAGAAAAGGTATAGTGCTAACTAATAAAAAAATTTTAGTATTTATGAAAAATATTATTTGAATTTCATAAATACTAAAATTTTTGTTTTTTATTAAATCCTCATAAAATCTTCATAACTTTTTAATATAATTGATATGTATAAATTCTGGAAATTATAATTTATTACTGAAGTAACTACAGTAATTTAGTGGAGGGTAATATGAGCATTAAGAGAGAGATTATTAAAGTCTATGATATGACATGTACTTCCTGCGAAAACAGGGTAGAAAAAGCTTTGAAAAAAGTTAATGGAGTTAAAAATGCTATGGCAAGCTATAGTGCTCAGCAGGTAGTTGTTGAATATGATAGTGAACTTTGTAATCAGAATGAATTAAAGGAAGCCATCAATCAGGCTGGTTATAGCACGAAAAATTCAAGCACTATGAAAATTGCAGGATTTTTGGTTATTGGAGCAGCAATTTTGCTTCTTGGCAGTTCAACAGCAGGTTTTGACATGAGTGATAAGTTAAATAATGCATCTTATGTGGTGCTATTTATTGTTGGTATGCTTACATCAATTCATTGTGTAGGTATGTGCGGCGGAATAATGCTTACGCAAAGTCTATCTAAAAACAGTATTGTAGATGAAAAGCAGAATAAATTAAAGAATTTAATGCCTTCAATTTTATACAATGCAGGTAGAGTGACTTCTTATACTATTATTGGTGGTATTGTAGGTGCTTTAGGCTCTGTATTATCATTATCCCTTAATGTAAAGGCTGGACTTCAAATTTTTGCAGGAATATTTATGGTGATAATGGGCTTAAATATGACTGGATTTTCTTTATTTAGAATATTTAATATTAAATTACCGTGGTCTTCATGTAAAATAAAGAACAAACCTAAAGCACCTTTTTTAGTTGGAATGTTAAATGGTCTTATGCCTTGTGGACCTCTTCAGACAATGCAGCTTTACGCCTTAGGTACTGGTAGTGCCATAAATGGTGCGATTTCAATGTTCCTATTTTCTTTAGGGACAGTTCCGTTAATGTTACTATTTGGAGCAGTGTCAGGATTATTAAGTAAAGGTTATACAAAACAGCTCTTAAAGTTTAGTGGAGTTTTAGTCGTAATACTTGGAGTTATTATGGGAAACAGGGGGCTTGCCCTGGCGGGTGTTGGTGTGCCTAATGCTAGTAGTTTAGCACAAAGCTTTTCAGGGAGTGAAGCAAGTGCAGCTCAAGCTAATATTGGCAAGGCAACAATTGAAGATGGAGTCCAGGTAATAAGGATGACTGCAGATAATAATGGATATACTCCAAATGCTTTTTATGTACAAAAAGATATACCTGTTAAATGGATTATAACAGGTAGTCAGATAAATTCATGTAATAATGCAGTAGTGATACCATCATTAAATATACAAAAAACTTTGAAGTCAGGAGAAAACGTAATAGAATTCACACCTAAAGATGGAGATATTAATTTTAGCTGCTGGATGGGAATGATAAGAGGTGTAATTAAGGTAACGGATAATCTTGATTCTGTAGACACATCTAAAGCAGATTCATCAATTCCAGCACCAAGCAGTGGAATGAGCTGCTGTACAGGGGGAGCTCCAGGAGCTGCTGGTACTGCACCACAAACTCAAAGTATATATGGAAATGATTTAAGCAAGGTATCTACTGATAGATTGATTAAAAAAACAAATATTTCGGGAGATACTCAAAGCTTAAATATAAAGGGAAGTGGATATGAGTTTGAGCCTCTTGTAGTAGTAGTGCAAAAAGGAATAAAAGCTAACCTCTCAATTGATCTAACTTCTTTTAATAATGCAGAAGGTAAATTCTCCATATTAAATGGTGAAAATAATGATGTAGTAACTAATTTTACAGGCAAAAAAGGAGTGGTAAATGTCGAATTTACTATACCTAATAGTGGAACATACCTTATTGTGAAAGATAATTCTATTGCAGCTGCAATTGAAGTTACAGATTCATTACAGACTGCTAATTTAGAAGATATTCGTAAAAAATTAATTAATGACTAAAATATATTAGGAAAATATGAGTTGATATCTTGCTTAGTTAAAAGATATCAACTTTTTTAATATTAAACTAATTTGAAATTTTGAGATCTTAAATAATAATCTTCATCTTATCTTCACATTATTTATTTAAAATAGATACATGAGGAGGGGATAACTTGAAAAGACACAATTTAAGTTTCAAGCAGGAAAATATGCTTTGTCATAGATGCTTAATGAATGTAGTAAGAACTCTCAGTTTAGTCAAAGGACTAGAAGAAATTCATGTTAATCTAGAATCAAAAAAAATAAGAATAACCTATATAGACGAAGAAATATCAAAGGATGATATAAAAAATATTGTAAATAAGTCAATTTTGAGTGGAAAGGTAATTAAACTTACCCCAAAAGCATGTTAAATAATGAGGAGGATTTTTATATGAACTGTCATGGAAATAATAAAAATGGAGAAAATAAAAAACATAATCCAATAAAGCATATGTTAATGATGGTGCTTTGTTGCGGATTGCCTTTTATAATTGTAGCAATACTTCCGTTTATAAATATAGGAGCAGGCTTTAAGGCTGCAATAAGTGGGATAGCACCTTTTTTATGTCCGCTGTTTATGATGGGCATGATGGGTATGATGTTTAAAGGAATGAAAAAAGAAAATTATGCAAGTAAGAAAGAAATAGAGAAGGAATAAGGTAATAAGAGCAGCTTAAATATTCAAAAGGCTTAAGTATTGGGAAACTTAGGCCTTTTAGATTGCCTATTTATTCTATATAGATGGCTTCTACATAAAATCTTTATAAGTATTTTATATAATACATGATATAAAAGGAGCGATGTATATATGGAAACAGTAATATCAATATTGATATTTATAGGAGCAATGTTTGTAATGTCTAAATTAGGTTTAGGATGTTGTGGTGGACATTCTAAGAATAACGGCACAAAAAGCTGCTGTGGTTCAAAGAAAGAGGATGTTTCTGAAAAATAGTTTATGTAAATTGATAAAGTAGAAGCAGAGAATAGAATTATAAAGTTATTTAAGAAGGAAGCTGCTCTTAGCTTCCTTGCTTTGTGAAACACGTACTTTATCAGACTACAATGATTTTGTTGACATTAGAATGAGTATTATAATTTAGGAGGGGCACATGAAAGCAGTTAAAGGTTTAAAGCTTTCGCAAAAGCTTATATTATGTTTTTTATTGATTTCATTTATTGTAGGAGGAGTTGGTTTTATAGGAATATCAGAGATGAGAAAGCTTAATGCAAATTCAACTTCTATGTATGAAAATAACTTAATAGATTTGAAGACAGTCGAAGAACTTAAAGGAAATTTTTTGCAGATACATTCTGATTTGCTATCTCTTTTGAATACAAAAGATGAAAGTAAAAAGCAGGAAATTGAAGGCGAAATTGAAAAATTAACGGATGAAGATATGAAATTTTCTGAGGAATTCATGAAAGCATCTAAAACAAATGATGGAAAGGAGTTAATGTCAGAATTCATGGAGCTTCATGAAGAATATATGATGGAACGTAAAAAATTTTCAGAGTTAATAGATGCAGATAAATATGATGAGGCACAGATGGCTTTTCCGATGGTAACGGAGTCAAGAGATAAAACTATTGACAGCATTAATAAAATTATACAATCCAATTTACAGGAAGCTAAAAATACAAATGACATTAATAATTTAATATTTAAGAAATCTTTTTATATAATGATTGGAATAGTAGTATTTGGTTTTGTTTTTGCCATATTACTTGGAACATGGATATCAACAGTAGTATCAAAGCAAATTAAGAAGATTTTATTATTTGCGGATGCTTTAGGTAATGGAGATTTGACTAAAAGGATAGATATTTCCTCAAAAGATGAAATGGGGAAAATATCTAATGCTTTAAATAGAGCGGCAGAAAATACTAGAAAACTTATAGCTAAAATAATATCGAATTCTCAAAATATAAGTGATTCAAGTGAAGAAATTTATAAAACAATAGATGGAATTTCAATGAAAATGAATAATATTAATGAAGCAACAAAGGAAATATCTTCTGGTACTGAGGAATTAAGTGCCACAGCGCAGGAAGTGAATGCATCAATTGAAGAAATAACTTCAAATACAACAGAATTATCAAAGAAAGCAAAGGAGGGAGATAGGGCTTCCAATGAAATTCAAATTCGTGCAGCAGAAATTAAAGATAAAGGCTTAAAATCAATAGAGATTACAAAGAAAATATATAAAGAAAAGCGAGTAAATATTTTGAAAGCAATAGAAGAGGGAAAAATCGTTGAAGAAATTAAGATTATGGCTGATTCTATAGCTAATATTGCATCTCAAACAAATCTTTTAGCCTTGAATGCAGCTATTGAATCAGCAAGAGCTGGCGAAATGGGAAAAGGATTTGCTGTAGTAGCAGATGAAATACGAAAGCTTGCAGAACAATCATCAGAAAATGTTTCAAACATACAAAATGTTATACTTCAAGTAAATAATGCATTTAATAATCTCTCAGGCAATACTCAAGAAATACTTTCGTTTATTGATAACAACGTGAATCCAGATTATGAGCTATTCTTGCAGACAGCCTTAAAATATGAGGAAGATGCAGAATTTATTAAAGATATGTCAAAAGAGATTTCAAATGGAGCAATTCAAATACTTAATTCAATAGAGCAGACTAATGTTGCAATTGAAACCGTATCTGCTACGGCACAGAGATCAGCAGAAAGTTCAGAAGGAATATTAAATAGTGTTGATGAAACGACTATTGCGACTCAAGAAGTTTCAAGTTTTGCACAAAAACAAGCTGAATTATCAGAAGAGCTTAATCACTTAATACAAAAGTTTAAGATATAATTTAAATCATAATTAAAGAAGAAAAGCAATACAACTAAATAAAGTTTTAAGAAATATGTACTTGACATTATTACTAATTAGTAATAATATTATTTTTATGAATAAGAAGATTACTTATGGAGAATTAAATGATTTAAATTTAAAAGCAGTTATAGCCTTAAGTCGATGTATTCAAAGTGTTAATAAGAGAGAATACAAAATCATCAAAGAGGGAGGATTAACTTTTTCGCAATTTGGAGTACTTGAAGTACTATATCATAAAGGAGATTTAAGGGTTAGTGAAATATTAGAAAAGACTCTTTCTACTGGTGGAAATATGACTGTTGTTATAGATAATTTAGCTAAAGATGGTTTAGTTAAAAGATGTGTAGATCCAGAAGATAGACGTGCGAGTTTAATAAGCATTACTGGAAAAGGAAGAAAGCTTATCGATGAGATTTTTCCAAAGCATGTGGATAATTTGGGTGAAATTTTTGGTGCTTTAAATATAGATGAAAAGAAGATCTTAATAAATTTATTGAAGAAATTATCAGGTGTATAGAGGTACACCTTAATTTTTAAATATATACTACTAATTAGTTATAAACTAATTAGTAGTATATGGTTTTGAATTTGTATATTTGGAGGAAGTTTTAATATGAATTATATAAATAATTTAGAAAACAATATTAGAGAGGTATGCAGTGATTGCGGTCACAAAGGAACTGAAAAGTGTAATTATAGAATGTGTAATATTGGGTTTACAAAGTATGTTATAGAAAATATAAGAGATAAAGCTACAAATTATATTGAAGATGGTGAAAATCTAATTCCTAAAAATGATCTGAAATATTATGATGAGAAAATAATTGCAAAAGGGATAGCAAGTATTTGTAAATTATGTAAAGAATGTAGTGACAGTCATAGTGAGAATTGTGCTATAGCATTAATAAGAAGGTCTTTAGAATATACTCAATTAAAAGATAAAACAGTATATCCAGGAAATGTACTGATGCATTTAATGAATATATCAAAGGAAAGACCAGAATTTGCGGAATTAATAAAGCAAGAGTATATGTCTATGGAATGACAGTTAAGATAAGTTTAAGTTAATAGATTGAAAAACAGACAAAAAGGTGAATTAATTATATAAGCCTTTTATATAGATTAAAATTGAACAATACAGAAACTGAGGAGGAAACGGAAGATATGATAAAATCAATAATTTCAAAATTAATGGGTTATAAAGGAGAAAACAAAATGGAAGATAATAAAATCGTATGCGGATGTTACAAAGTTACAGAGGAAGATTTGAAAAATGCAGTGAAAAATGGGGCAAAGTCTTTTGAAGAAGTACAAGCAGTAACTAAAGTAGGTACTGGTTGCGGAAGATGCGTAGAAAGCAATAAAGCATTAGTAAATAAATTAATAATAACTAATAAAATAGAGGAAAATCCTATTGTATGTGGATGTTTTAAAGTTAGGGTACAAGATTTAAATGATGCAATAAAAAATGGTGCTAAATCATTTGAAGAGGTGCAAGCAATAACTAAAGTAGGCACTGGCTGTGGACATTGTGTAGAGAGTAACAGAGAATTAGTTAATCAATTATTGGCCAAATAATATTAAAAGAATAAAGGAAATCAATTATAAATAAATAGTATAAAACCACTTATTTGGAGATATAAATGTATTTCTATATGAGTGGTTTTTATTTTTAGGTGCAGTTTTTTCATACTCCATAAGTGAGTATTGCACTGTTGCTATATTTATTATTTAGTTATATTGTTGAAAAGTGCATATAGAAATACTAAAAAACCTTTTAGAAAGCACATAAAAAATAGACACTAAAAAGTGCCTATGATGAAAGAAATACTTCTCCCTTTCCAACTATGGCTATTCTAAAATCAGGTTGAATATCTAATAATGAATATTTTGGTGAGTTAGGTTCCATTCTTATAGATTGATAAAGTGCATGATTTTTATCAAAAACAAGTACATAAACATTGTCAGTAGTAGAAACATTTTGAACAGTATAATTTTTTGCTGTCATATTGAGATCTGATGGCTTGTAGAAGCCCTCTTTAAAAACGTTGCCTATAACAGCTAAAGATACTGAGGTGATTATGCTAACTGATAGAAACAATAAAATTAACAATGAAACAATAAATTTTTTCATTAAGATTTTCCACCTCCCATTTAAATGTATGTTAGATGTATTTTGCAAATTTTTGAAAAAATAGTAGATTAAAATAAAAACATACTATTTTAAAAATTTATTTAGGAGATATTTACGTCTCCATTACCAACTATTACTATTCTGTAATCTGGTTTTGTGGGAAATAAACTATATGATTGCGATTTGGGTTCTAATTTTAAATATTGCTGTACAACGTTATCTTCATTAAAAACAATCAAATAAACACTATCATCAGAGGAGGCATTTTGTATTGTATAAGTTTTATCTGGTTCAAGTTTAAGATCAGATGCTTTATATAAACCTTCTTTAATACCGCTTACTTGAGCTAGAGGAGAAATCATAGTTAAATTCAATAATAAGAGTAATATTAACAAAAGTGAGATACTAAATTTTTTCATAGAGATATCCATCCTTTCAGATTTATTTTCTGTAATAAAACTGAAATTATACATATGCTATTTTGATATGTTAATTTATTAAGAAAAGAATATATTAGTTTGTTTTTAGTGATGAAACATCATATAGATATGTTATAATTAATAAAAAATGTATATATATGTATTGATGCGCGAGAATAATAAGAAAAAATAAGTATGAAAATACAGTTGAAGATATGATATAAGTAATATATGTATTTAAGGAGCGTGAATTTTTGAAGTTATCATTTTTTATTGGAGTGCTTGTTGCAATTGTAGCACATACTATTGGAGTTGTTTTAAATGATTATAATATAACACTAAAGATATTCGGAGTTATCTGCATAGGTTCGTTTATTTTAAGCGGTATATTGAGCGGAACCTTTATTAGTGGAGATAGATACAGAGCTAATTCTCTTAGTGAAACCAAAGAAGATAAGAATAGAAGAATGAAAATAGTTAATAAGCTGATATTATTATCAATACCTAGTTTAATTGATGCAGTAGCTATAGTGATATTAAAATAATTTAATTATTATTAAAGAGAAGTTTGGTTTCATAAAGAGAGGACAAGTATTTTTTGTCAATGAATTTACTTCCTAATTAGTATGATAAACAAATGTGAATTTTGTAATAATATTCACACTGATTTGAATGTTAAGGATTGCATATTCAGAAATGAATCTGCAATTTTTTTGTTGCGCAACAATAAAATATAAAAAATAATTATTTGATTATATAACCTTTAACTTTTTGAATACCGTAATCATTTACTCTACGGAAATATTGCTTATCATTTTCACCAGGTTCTCTCGGAATGTAAACATCTAATTTGTTATCTACATTAAAATACTTATTAGAACCTCTATCATTGACGACAACTTGTCCATAGCCCTCTAGATATATTTTAGTATTTAGAGGGAGTATGTTATTAGCTACACCGCCTGGCGTCAGGGGCTTATTTTCACAAGTGACTGCACCTGCACTACTATTCTCTGATTTTAGTGAGGTGTAAAAAGTCAGGGTGAATTCTTTTGATTCCTGTTCATTTATTTTATCTTTCTGTTCTTTTTTTAATTCTGAACTTTGATTTAATTCACTCATTAACTGATCAATGATCTTTTGGGAAGAGGATTCTTCATCATGTATATCAGTAAGATTTTCATTAGATTCAACTTTATTCTTCTCCTTAAGTTCCATTTTTGTATTATTATCTTTTACAACAGCAGTTGCTAAAGCGTGAAATGGTGTTATTGTGCTTATATTGCAAATGTTAAGCATAAAAATAAAATTTAATAAGCACACTATCCTCTTTACTCTTAGCATTTGTTCACTCTCCTTTGTTAATGAATTTAATTGGATGTACTACCTTTATTTATAAATTATAGCACAAATGTAAAAAAGTTACAGAAAAAAATAAAAAGAATAGTAAATGTTAAATTTTTTTCTAAATAAAATGTTCTTAAATAGTTCAATACACCCTTTTACATAACAACTTAAAAAATATAAAACTAAGCTTAGGAATTAAATGGCAATGCATATGCAATATATGTTATAATTTACATGTAGTAAAAAATTATTTGAAGGGGTTTAATGATTATTTATGGAAGTTAATTGTAAAAGAATAAAAAATGATGCAATAAGCAGCTTAAGAGGAAATTGGACTGTGGCAATAGTAAGTGCTATAGTGTACAATTTTATAAGGGTTATAGGTGATGTGGTTTCTTTACCTGGAGGAAAGTTGCCTATTACAATATTAACAATTATTTCAGATGGAATTTTTATATTTGGATTTACCGCAATTATATTACACATAATAAGGGGAGAGCAAACCGAAGTTTCAGAGATTTTTATTGAAAGTAAAAGATTTTTAAAAGGATTAGGAATGACACTAGCAACTGGTATTTTAACATTTTTATGGACACTTTTGTTGATAGTTCCAGGTATAATAGCAGCACTCAAATATTCAATGACATTTTATATATGGGTAGATAATCCTAATATTGGTATTAGTGAAGCTATTGATAAAAGTATTGAAATGACAAATGGGCATAGATGGGATGTATTTAAATTATACTTGAGTTTTATTGGCTGGTTTATATTAATATTAATACTAACTTTTATAGTAGAGAAGTTGAATTTTAAGTATTACATGCTGATTTCATCTATTGGAATGATTCCTTTAGGTTTATATGTTCAGGTGTCTATGGCAGTATTCTATAATAAGCTGCTTAAAGAGATATAATGAAGCGGATTTATGTAGATTTTAGACCAATTAAAAATGTTTTTAATTTTTATAGGAAATTATAGTATGATTTAAGCTTTAGCTATATAAGTAGTACTGATTAGTGCATTGAAGTTAATTCGATGCACTTAATTTTTTTGTAATCATATCTTAAGAAAGTAGTAATGGTATTGACAAGCAACTGACAAAAACGGATAGTAAGATTTAATACTATATAGAGGTGATAGTATTATGAAAGAATTTAAAGAATTAGAAGTAGAAAGTACAATTACAGAAAAAGAAAAGCAGATATTGAAAATAGCATTGGATGGAATAAATGGATTAAGTTTTAAACCACTAACAGTAGTTAAGAATGGAGAAGAAGATTATTATTTTATATGTGAAGTAAAGACTTCAATAAGAAATCTACAAATGAAAATGGCTAAAGTATATGTAAGAGTTCAAGAAGAAGACAATCCTAAATTGTTATCAATAGAGAAATTATCATAGTTGCTATCTTAAAAAGCCACTACTAAAAGCTTGTCTTATGTTATAATTATAAAATATTATAAAGTATAGATAAATACAGTTTTGATAGCAATAAAGGAGAAAGCAATGAATAATAATTTTTTTGTAAAGACTCATGGCTTGGGGAATGAATATATTGTTTTAAATGAAGAAAAAATAAATTTTGAAATTAATGAAAATGCAATTAAGAGAATATGTAATGTAAACTTTGGTATAGGTTCTGATGGAATACTTTTAAAGGTTAGATCAAGTAAAGCAGATTTTGGGTTAAAGATTTTTAATCCAGATGGTTCTGAAGCAGAAAAAAGTGGAAATGGTTTAAGAATATTTTGCAAATATATTTATGACTATGGTTTTGCAGATGGAAGAGAATTCTCAGTTGAAACTAAGGGTGGAATAGTTAAAGCAAAAATTATTGAAGTTTCAAGTAATAAAGCAAAATTAATTTCTGTGGATATGGGAAAGGCAAATTTTGATTCCAAAATAGTTCCAACAAACTTTGAAGAAAAAGAGGTTATAGGAAAGAAACTTAAAGTTTCTGATAAGGAATATGAAATAAATTGTGTTTCAATGGGAAATCCTCATTGTGTTATTTTAAAAGAAGAATTAAATATTGACGAAATAAAAGAATATGGAAAGCTTATAGAAAACCACAATAAGTTTCCTAATAGAACTAATGTCCAATTTGCTAAAGCAATCTCAAGAAGTGAGGCAGAAATACTAATATGGGAAAGAGGTGCAGGTTTTACTTTAGCATCAGGAAGTTCCTCTTGTGCGGTAGCAAGTATTTTGAAAAAAAGAAATTTAGTTGATAACAAAGTTAAAATTAAAATGCTTGGTGGAGAATTATTAAT
The DNA here is from genome assembly GCF_002006495.1 of Clostridium sp. BL-8. Taxonomy (NCBI): domain Bacteria; kingdom Bacillati; phylum Bacillota; class Clostridia; order Eubacteriales; family Clostridiaceae; genus Clostridium; species Clostridium sp. BL-8. The sequence goes on along the minus strand of NZ_LZZL01000033.1, from coordinate 9,932 downwards.
AGAAATAGATGAGAAGTGGAATGTGAAAATGACAGGAGAAGTAAGGCAAATAGCAGAAGGGACATTAAGCAATGAACTTATTGAAGATTTAAATAAGAAATTATAAAGTTAAATATTTCAATAGATAAAATTTCTTAAACAATATGCGATTATTTTATTAATATAACCTTCTACATGATACAAGATGAACTGCATCATGTAGAAGGTTAATTTGTTATACGGTAATGGTAATATATTAAGCTAATAAGCAGATTGATGACTTAAGAAACTATATGTGTTATATGAAATCAATATTCATATTTTTAAGGCGTTTCATATCATTCATAGGGGGCATACCAAACATTCTGGCATACTCACGACTGAACTGAGAGGGACTTTCGTAGCCAACTTGAAATCCAGCTTCAGCAGCTTCAGTTATACCAGAAAGAAGAAGGCGGCGTGCTTCCTGCAAGCGTATTTGCTTTTGGTATTGTAGTGGACTCATGGCTGTAACTTCCTTAAATTGATGATGTAAGGAAGAAGGACTCATATTTAAATTTTTAGCTAAGTCGTTAATACGTAATGGTTTAGAAAAATTATTATTAATTAAATGAATAGCTTTTGCTATTGAATGTGTATTGCTACCGCTGCCTATAAATTGATTAACTAGATAACCTTGATTATCCTGAAGAATGTAATAAAGTATTTCGTGAATAAATAATGGTGCTAAAACAGGTATATCTTTAGGCTTATTTAAAAGATTTACAAGCCTTATTGCAGCGTCAAGAAGTATAGAAGTAGTTTTGTTTACTACAACACCTTTTCCTAAATTATTATTTTCACTAAAAACGTCCTGAGATTCTTTAAGTATTTGTAAGATTTGATCAGAAGTAAAAGTGAGATTAATGCAAAGATAAGGATGCTTTGAGGTAGCTTCCAGTATTTTACAAGTGACAGGCAATTTTACAGAGGCAACCAAATAAGAAGTGGGATCATATTTGTAAGTTTCCGTACCAAGCAATACAACTTTTGAACCTTGAGCAATTATGCATAAGGAAGGCTCGTAAATACTAAACAGCTGTTCATGCTCGCTTGAAGCACGGATTAAATCTAAAGTCGGAATGGCAGTTGAATTAAAGCCGTCTTTAGTAGCAAACTGTTCTATTAAATGAGCTAGTTCTTTCTGTTTAGCTAATACCGTGTTATCTTCATTTATATTATTCATGTTATATTCCACTTCCTTTACAGATTATAATATATTAATAATTTTAATATTATTTGCAGGATTGGGCAAGGATATTATATTAATGTTCTACTGGTTATATAGTTTCATAACTTATAATTTATATATAAGATTAATTAAAGGAAGGATGATATAAATGAAAAATTTAGAAGGAAAAGTAGCAATAGTAACAGGAGCATCAAGGGGGATAGGAAGTGCAATAGCTAAGCAGTTAGCTGATTTAGGAGCTAAGGTAGTAGTGAATTTTTCAAACAGTGAAGAAAAAGCAGCAGAAGTTGTTAATAGCATAATAAGAAAAGGTGGGGAGGCTGTCGCTATTAAAGCAGATATAAGCAAGGTAGCAGAGGTAGAAAAGTTATTCAAGGAAACAGTTGATAAATTTGGTAAGATAAATATTCTTATAAATAATGCTGGTGTAATGAAAACTGTACCGCTTTTAGATTTAACTGAAGAGGAATTTGACAGGCATTATGAAATAAATGTAAAAGGAACTTTTTTTGCATGTAAAGAAGCTATGAAGCTTATGGAGAATAACGGAAGAATACTCAATTTTTCAACTTCAGTTGCTGGAGCTATGATGCCTGGATATAGTCTTTATGCATCTACAAAAGGAGCTGTTGAGCAAATAACAAGACAACTAGCAAAAGAATTTGGACCAAAACAAATTACAATTAATGCAATTGCTCCAGGTCCAGTTAATACTGAGCTTTTTACAAATGGAAAAACTGAAGAATTAATTGAAGGTATGAAAAACTTAAATGCGTTTAAACGTCTTGGGGAAGTTGAAGATATTGCTAACGTAGTTGAATTTTTGATTAGTGATAAAGCGCAATGGGTAACAGGACAGACTTTGCGTGTTAATGGTGGATTTATGTAGTTAAGACTTGGCTTAAGCCATATAGGATATAGATAATTAAGATTAATTTTAAAAATGGAGCTGTTGTATTCAGAAATTCAACAACAATATGTTGCCTTAGAATTTGAAAACCTAATATAACATATTGTAGTTTTTATTCTTTGTGCTACAGCTCATATTGTTCAGTTATTTTTGAGCTGTTACGCCATAAAAGTTATCACCGATATCTATAGTTGTTATATTTGAAAATTCATGTGTATTTAATAATTTTACTAATTCCATTTTGTCCAATCTATGATCAATTGGAGGGCCAAATTTACTATTGATTTTTGCCCATTCAACAATAGCTATCTTTCCGCCAGGAGATATAATTCTTTTTATTTCATTTAAGAAGTTTTCTTTTTCATTAGCTTCATGAAGTACGTTGCTGATAAAAGCAAAAGTTACGCTATTATCTTTTAGTTTCAAATTATTCTCATCTGTTAGAACAGTCTCTATATTTAAAATACTATTTTCTTTAATTTTTTTTTCAACATCTTGAAGCATTTCAGATAATATATCCATGGCAAAAACTTTACCGTCTGGACCTACAATTTTAGAAGCAGGAATAGTAAAATACCCGATTCCACAGCCTATATCAGCAACTATATCTCCTTTTTGTAGATTAAGATTAATAAGAGTTTCCTCTGGTGGCAGGATTTTTCTTCTTTGTTCGTTATCAAGTTTATGTTTGTTCTTTGCATCAAATTTATGTGTCATTATTTAAAATACACCTCCTAGAATTATAATTAATTATAGTGAATATAAATTTGAAATATAATATTAAATTTATTATAGTACAAAAAAGAAGATGGCAATGTGACATTGTCACAGAATATTTAATTTTATTTTGATAAATCAAAATGCTTTCATCAAGCATCTTTTAGTAAAATAAAGTTACAATTTTGTTAAATATATTAAAACTTATTTCCGGAATGGTTAAAAGATGATATCATTATATCAAGAAAGGAAGCGAGTTTCTTGAGAGCATATAATGGTTTTGAATCATTAAATGATAGATGTAAATATATATTTAGTATTATACAGAAAAATGGACCTATAACTAAAAATGAATTAATTGATATAACAAACATTAAATTAACTACACTAAACAGAGATCTTAAAATATTACTTAATGAAAAAATCATTGTTGAAAGTGATCTTGGACAATCACTAGGGGGAAGAAAACCAACTTTATATGATGTAAATCAAGAGAAATTTCATATTATTGGAATTGACATTTCGCGAACTTATACTAAAATAGTTATAACAAATTTAAAATTAAAGATAATAAAAGAAAGATTATTAAGTCATGAATATAATATGGAAACTATATCAGAAACTATACCTGATGCTATAAAAGAACTGTGCATAAGATTAGAAATACAAAATCCAGATATCGTTGGAATTGGGATAGGAATAGTTGGGGGATTTAATGTTAAGTCATTATGTGATACACTGAAAGAAGAATTAAATACATTAATATGTGTAGATAATGGTGCTAATGCTGCAGTTGTAGGAGAATATAATTTTGGAATTGGAAAAGGCAAAAAAAATATAGCATATATAAACTGTGGCGTAGGAATAAGAACTGGGGTTATATCATCTGGTGTTTTAATTCGTACAATTAACAATTCAGAAGATGCATTTGGACACATGATTGTAGATGTTAATGGGCTGAAATGCTCTTGCGGCAATTACGGGTGCATAGAAAGTTATGTATCCATATCAAACATAACTCAAAAATTTATTGATGAAATTAGAGGGATGAAGTCACTAAGATTAAATAAAAATTTAAGCAGTATTAATTATAGAGATGTCTGCAGTTTAGCTGAAAGGGAAAATGAAGTTGCTATTAATATTATTAAAAATTCAGCTTTATATTTTGGAATAGGACTTTCGAATTATATAAAACTGTTTAATCCAGAATTAATAATTTTAAGTGGACCATTAGTTCAAAATTCAAAGTTGTTTTATGATTTATCAAAAGAGATAGCTTTGAAAAAATCTCATATAGAAAATAATAATATTGAGTTTAGTAATGGAGGGCATTTTGAAGATACATCTATATCTGTGGGAGCATGTGCTATAGTTATTCAAAAGATATTAAACTAAAAGATAAGGAAGTGAAATTTATGAATCCAGTGGCGTTTTCAATTGGAGGATTTGGTATTAGGTGGTACGGTATATTAATTGCAACAGGAATGATACTTGGGATTTTAATATCAAATTACAACTGTAAATGGAGAGATGTTGATTATGATAATTTGTTAAACATTGTATTACTAGCTATTCCAATTGGAATAATAGGTGCTAGGTTGTATTATGTAGTATTTGAGTTTGACAATTATAAGGATAATATCATGGATGCTTTTAATATAAGAAATGGAGGACTTGCGATACATGGAGGACTTATTTTTGCTATAGTAACAGCTTTGATTTATACAACAAGAAAAAAATTAAGTTTTATTAAATTTGCAGATGTAGCTGCTCCTTCTATAATTTTAGCTCAAGCTTTAGGGCGATGGGGAAATTTCTTTAATCAAGAAGCTCATGGAGATGCAGTAAGCTATGAATTTATTAAGCATTTCCCAATGTTTATTCAAAATGGTATGAATATAAATGGAGTATATTATAATCCAACTTTTTTATATGAATCTGTTTGGAATATACTTATTTTCATAATATTAATGATTATGTTAAGAAAAAGCAAAACAAATGGTATAGTATTTTTCTCATACATAGGTCTATATTCTATAGGTCGTTTCGTAATTGAAGGAATGAGAACAGATAGCTTAATGCTTGGAAATATTAGAATGGCTCAATTAGTTAGTTTAGCCGGAGTAGTTATATGGATAATATTTTTGTTTTTCAGTTACCATAGAAAAAGTAAAAGAAGAATATAATTATTATATAAGAATATCCATTTTTTAATTAATAGCCATGTATATTAACTTTGACACAATAAGAAAGGATGGGATGAGTTGGTGAAACAAAATATTATTTCTAAATTCTCTAAAAAACTTATGAAGTTGTTATTTAATAAAAGGCTAACTTTAGCCGCTACAATAGTTCTTTCTTTAACTATAGTGGCTGGCTGCTCGAGTGTAAATAAATCATCAGATGATAAAACAAATAACATTCAAAGCAATGATAAAGTCTCAGACTCATCTAATGCTCAATCTGAATCAGGAGATAATAGCGACACTAATAAAAATAATGAAACAAAAAAATCTGAAGATAATTCAGAGAAAGCTATTCTTAATGATATTAAGACAAAAGCACAAGAAGGAAAGATTATTAATTCGGATTATCAAGCTGGAACGTCAAACATACAAGAAGTAGAGGAAAAACTCGGAAAAGAAGATAAGTCAGAATGGGTAGCAGATGCTAAAGGAAATTACTCTACTTATTCAAAAAACAATGTTGTTTTTGGTTCAAACAAAGGTGGCAGAATCTTTGAAATCAGATCCTTTGATCAGCGTTTAAATCAGATTTCTCTTTCAATGGTTGAAGACTTTTTTGGAACACCTCCTCATGATGTAACATCTAGTGGAGAAAAAATTATAGGCTATGTATCAGGAGAAGACTTTAAAATTTTATTTGTGTTTAAGGCACCTAGTGATAGCGATAATGATCCTAAGTTAGACCATTATTCGGTCTTGTACCCTAAAGGTACGGTTAACTCTATGGCAAGCGATAATGGTAGAGAATGGTGATATAATATAATAAAAAAAGTAGCAGGCTTTATAATTCTAAGTATATAAGCCTGCTACTTTCTTTTTTACTTAATTAGATTACTATTTATTTTTAATTGTACCTTAAATTTAAAATTATAAATAAAACTATTAGGAATAATTATAGTACCTCTAAAATGGGTGATAAAGTTACAGATAAGAATAGCGACATTTATTAAAATAAAAAACTTATTTCCAAAATGGTTAAAAGATGTTGTATAATATATATTGAAAGCTATTAGATTTAGGAGGCATTCGTAAAGCTAGTTTAATATGTGAATAAATCAGTATGAAAGAAGGTTTTTTAATTGATGCAATTTTTGTGGTTAACTCCTTTAGGATTTCTAGTTGGAGCTTTTGGAACTTTAATTGGTGCAGGTGGAGGATTTATACTGGTACCTATTTTATTATTGTTATATCCTGATAAGAGCCCGGATACAATAACTAGTATTTCTTTAGCAGTCGTATTTTTTAATGCATTATCTGGTTCTTTTGCTTATTCTAAAATGAAGCGTATTGATTATAAGTCTGGAATTATTTTTGCAATAGCAACACTTCCAGGATCAATCTTAGGATCGATAATAACAGGGTATGTGCCAAGGCAGCTTTTTAATGGAATATTTGGCGTAATATTAGTTATAGTATCAATAATCTTAATATTAAAAACAAAGAAGGAAGTAATAAATAATAATATAGTAATTAAAAAAGGTTATGTTACAAGAACAGTAATAGATATTGAAGGTATAGAACACACTTTTTCATATAATCCTATTGTTGGAATTATTGTAAGTGTCTTTGTAGGTTTCATGTCTAGTTTTTTGGGAATAGGAGGAGGAATAATACATGTTCCAGTACTTGTTAATGTGCTAAATTATCCAGTACATATTGCAACGGCTACATCACATTTTGTTTTGGCAGTAATGTCATTATCTGGGACTGTAGTTCATATAGTAAATGGGGCACTTCAGTCTAGTGTAATTCAAACTGCTGCATTATCTATAGGTGTACTATTTGGAGCACAATTAGGTGCTAGGCTTTCAAAGAAAATTCATGGGACAGCAATAATTAGAAGTCTTGCAGTCGCATTGGCTATTGTAGGAGTAAGAATATTTTTTATGGCATTTTAAAGTATAAGTACAAGATATATATTTGGAATAAATATAAGACTTAATAATGAAAAGAGAGGATATTAAAGGATTTATCTTCTCTTTTTTAGTTATATTGAATTTGTGTGACATGATCACATAAATTAATTGAAGAGTTATATATAATAAAGCCATAGAGAAAAACAGATGTTGATGATTAATAGTGAAAATAAAATTATTAGGATGAATTTTTAGGAGGAATTAAAAATGTTTGGATTATTTAAGAAAAATAGTGGAAGAGTAATAAATGTAAATGATATTGACGATCTTATTGGAAAAGTTGAACTGATTGATATAAGAGAAAAATATGAATATGCAGGCGGCAGCATAAAAACTGCAAAGAATATTCCAATGGGAGAACTTTTAAATAAACCAGAAAAATATCTGAATAAGAGCAAGGAATATTATGTAATGTGTCAATCAGGTGGAAGAAGTGCAAGAACATGTAATTCACTTACAAAGCAAGGTTTTAATGTTGTTAATGTTTCTGGAGGAATGGGTTCATACGCAGGAAAGAAAAGAAAATAACTAAGTATATTTGATTAAGAAAATAGGAGGTAAAAATTATGAAGAGAAAAATATTAATTATTGGTGGAGTTGCTGGAGGAGCATCTGCTGCAGCTAGGCTTAGAAGACTTAGTGAGGAAGATGAAATAATAATGTTTGAAAGAGGACCTCATGTTTCTTTCTCAAATTGTGCACTTCCATATCATTTAAGCGGCATTATCGAAGAAGCAGATAGATTGGTTTTAATGAATCCAGAAAAATTTCTAGTTCAATATAATATTAAGGCAAGAGTAAATAATGAAGTTTTATCCATAGATAAGAAAGGAAAGTATGTAATAGTAAAAGACTTATTGACTGGTGAAACTTTTAAAGAAAGTTATGATAAACTAATACTATCGCCAGGAGCTAAACCAATTGTACCAAATATTGATGGAATTGAAGAAGTGAATATCTTTACTATAAGAAATGTTGTTGACATAGATAAGCTAAATAAGCATATAAAATCAAATGATATAAAAGATATAGCAGTTATTGGTGGCGGGTATATTGGAGTTGAGGCAGCAGAAAATTTAAGAGAGGCTGGTTACAATGTATCATTAATAGAAGCAACTGATCAAATATTAAGGCCATTTGATTATGATATGGTTCAAATATTCCATAAAGAACTTTATGACCATGGAATAGATTTAATAGTAGGAGATAAAGTAGAGAAATTTGAAAAGGATAAGGTAATTTTAGCATCAGGAAGAAAAATAGATGCAAAGGTTGTGGTTATGGCTATAGGCGTTGCACCAGAAACTGCTTTGGCCAAAGCAGCAGAATTAAATATAGGAGAGACTGGAGCTATAAAGGTAGATACAAATTATAAGACAAACGATGAAGATATTTATGCAGTTGGTGATGCAATAGAAATTTATAATTCATTAACTCATTCTGTAGCTAAGTTATCTCTTGCAGGTCCAGCACAAAAGCAGGCTAGATCTGTTGCAGATCATATAAATGGAAAGAAAGGAATAAATAAAGGCTATATAGGTTCCTCAGCTATAAAGGTTTTTGATTATAATGGAGCATCAACAGGTTTAAATGAAGCGCTTATAAATGTTCTAAACATGAATATCAGCTATGATGTTGTAAGAGTTGTACTTACCGATAAGGTAGGGATTATGCCTAATTCATCCCCTGTACATTTAAAATTATTATTTGAAGTTCCAACAGGAAAGATTTTAGGAGCTCAAGCTATAGGGAAAGGTGATGTTAGTAAAAGAATAGATGTAATTGCAACAGCCATAAAATTTGGAGGAACTGTAGAAGACTTAAAAGATTTAGAATTATGTTATGCACCGCCATTTTCTACTGCAAAAGATGTTGTAAATTATGCTGGATATGTTGCTTCTAATCTTTTAAATGGTGATTTTAAACAAGTTAATGTGGATTTAGTCAGAGGGCTTGTAGAACATGGTTCATATATAATAGATGTTAGAGAAAGAGGAGAGTTTGCTAATGGGCATATTAAAAATGCAGTCAATATTCCATTGAGCGAATTAAGACAGAGAATAAATGAAATACCAAAAGATAAGCCTGTATATTTGCATTGCAGAACTGGCCAAAGAAGCTACAATGCTACTTTAGCCCTTCAGAATTTGGGATTTCAGAATGTATATAATATAACAGGAAGTTTCTTGGCCTTATCATTTTATGAATATTTTGATGATAAGAATAAGAGCAGGGAAAGCATTGTTACAGAATATAATTTCAAATAAATATTATCAGGTTTAAAATAGAAAAGTATATTCGTATGTTAGGTATTTTTAATTTTGTCTAAATGAATTTGCATTTTCTGAAAGAATATGATAAAATTTCTTTATTAATAATAATTATTAACAAAGAAGGGGAGAAGAAGAATGTCAGCATTTAAATGGAAGGAAGAATATAGCTTAAATATTGAAGAAATTGATAAGCAGCATAAAAAATTATTGGAAATAGGGAGAAGAGCATATGATATTGCAGTTATTGATGACGGGTATGATAGATTTGATGAGATAATGACAATAATTGATGAGCTTCTAGAGTATACAAAATATCATTTTGAATATGAAGAAAACATGCTGAAGAAATATAATTATGATCACATTCATGATCAGGAGGAAGAACATGGATTTTATGTTTATAAGATAAATGAAGTGGCATCTAGAGAAGATATTGATGATAATCAAAGAAAGGTGACATTAGAAATTATAGATTTTTTATCTGAGTGGATTAGCCAGCATATTAATGTAGCAGATAGAAAATATGCATTATTTTTAAAGACACTCTAATAAAAGATGAGAGTATAGCTATTTTGCTTTTCTCTCATCTTTTTATATTAAATAAAATTGACCTGTTGTAAAATGAAATTGAACTAATAAAAAATCCATAGTTGATTATTC